>CAYQOZ010000038.1:0-12690 GCA_964419355.1 uncultured Candidatus Cloacimonadota bacterium
AAAAATGGCGGAGACGTAGGGATTTGAACCCTAGATACGTTGCCGCATACACGCTTTCCAAGCGTGCTCCTTAAGCCACTCGGACACGTCTCCAATAAAAAATATTTTTCGATTTTTACGGACTATTTTTTTCTTCTTCGACAATCTCTTTGATGATTTTTTTCAAATCTGTTTTTGAAAAATTTATTTTGGAAAAACTACCGAAATTTTTACCGTTAACAGTTTGTTCGATAGTTATTTTCATAGTATTAGTATTCTGCTTAATTTCGCCGAGATTATGCTTTCCTTCCAAGATTGAAACGATGATGACACCGCAAAGCATAATTATCCAATTTGCATAAATCCAAAAAAAGAAAATCGGAATAGAGGCAAAATAACCGAAGATAATCTCAGTGTTGGTAAGAGTGGAGATATACCAATTAAAAATAGATTTAAAGATAATCCAAACGATAGAAGCGACAGCAGAGCCGATAAAGACGGAGTTACTCTTTATTCTAATCGTGGGGATAAAAGCAAATCCGAGGCTAAAAATAATGAATAAAATAACAAATGGGGTAACATAAAGTAATAAATTTTGCAAGAAAGATACATCGAAAAATTTGGAAACAATCGAGATGGAAGTAGCCGAAAGTAGTAGCAAAATAAGTAGCGATCCAAAAATAGTCATTCCCAAAAATTTAATGAAATTGTAAATTACACCACGCTTTCGTTTTTCGTGCACATTTAGAATATTATCAAATGAATCGTTGATGATTTTGAACAGCGAATATGAGGTTAGCATCAGAATCACAAAGCTGAAAAGGTTGAATGTAATGCGTTGATGTGCCAATTGTGAAATATATTCGGAGATTTGAGCAGCAGATTCAGGCAGAAAAATTGAAATTAAAATATCACCGATTTGTGATTCCAATTTTAAAAATGGTAGTTCCGGCAAGAAAAATATCAGGAAAATAATGAAAGGAATAAATCCCAAAAGTGTAACAAAAGTTAATGCGGCAGATTCTTTGTAAATTCCGTGTTCTTTGAATTTATATCTAAAAATTCTAACATATTTTAAAACAATTTCTTTACTCATATCTCAATGCCTCAACAGGATTTAATTTACTCGCTAATACTGCTGGAATGATTCCGGCAAAAAAGCCAACTCCAGCGGAAACAAATAAAGCAATTAAAATTACATTTAAGCCAGCTACCAATTCCATTTCTAAATAGTTGCTTACGAAGTCAAGGATTGAAAGTCCGACAACTATTCCTAATATTCCGCCAAGCATCGTTACTAATATTGTTTGCACCAAAAATTGGATGAAAATATCTCGTCTTCTGGCACCAACTGTTATCCTAATTCCGATTTCGCGGGTTCTCTCTTGGATTGATGCCAGCATAATATTTGCAATTACGATTCCGCCAACAAGCAGAGAAATGATGCTCACAACAAAGAATATAATTTGGAACATTCTTTGATTTTTCGCCATCTCTTTTGCCTCTTCTTGGGCAGATTCAATTTTGAAAACTGGTTCTCGATGACGAAGATTGAAAATAATTGCTTCTAGTTTTTCTCGCAATTCAGGTGCAGTTTCGATATTCTGAGATTTTACAGCAAAGCTACCAATTATATCCTCACCGGTACCTTTATTTATCATTGTGCTTATTGGCACAAAATTTCTGCGATTCAAGTATGATAAAGCATTTTCATTACCGATTGCTCCGCTATTTTTCATAAAACGGTGTGCCATAACTCCAATCACTTTCAATCTTCGATTTCGCACTGTTATCAACTCGCCAATTGGGTTTTTATTACCAAAAAGTTCCTCTTTTGTTTTCGTTCCAATCACAATAACATCATTAGATTGGTTAATATCGAATTCACTAATAAATCTTCCAGATTCAACATCCCACTCTTCGATTTTGCTAAAATCAGGAACCACCCCAAAAATGGAAGAATGAAAATATTTTTTTTGGTATGATAAACGCAACCATTTACGAATTTCAGGATTGAAATATTTTGCTTCCGGAATTAGAGATTGAATTAGACGAATTTCTTTCCAAGTAAAATAAGTTTTAGCATTTTTTGGATTATCATAACTCCAATTTTTCCTAACCGTAATTTTGCTAAGTCCGCCTCTTTCCATCATCCATTGCATAGTTTTTTTATTGATACCATTCATCAAAGAAAGCACGACAATGATTGACATCGTGCCCAGAACAATTCCAATAATCGTAACTAAACTTCTAATTTTTCGTGACCAAAGGTCAGAAAGGCCGTTGAATAGATTTTCTTTAAGAGATATTGCCATTTTGGATAAGACCGTCAACAATCTTTATGATACGATTAGCTCGTTTTGCTACTGCCGGGTCGTGAGTAACGATTATCACAGTATGTCCTTTGTCATTTAGATCAGAAAATATTGAAAGTATATCATTTCCTGAATTTGTATCGAGATTTCCAGTTGGTTCGTCGGCAAGTATTATGGCAGGATTGTTCACAATTGCTCTGGCAATGGCAACTCTTTGTCTTTGTCCGCCAGAAAGTTCGGAAGGTTTGTGTTTCAATCTATCGCCGAGCCCTACTTCTAGCAAAACTTTTATTGCTTTTTTTGCTCGTGCTTTTGCAGTATAACCGCCATACATCAAAGGAAGTTCCACATTTTTTTGAATATTTAAGTGGGGAAGAAGATTGAATGTTTGGAATACAAAACCGATTTGTTTATTGCGAATGGAAGATAGTTTATTTTTTTTGAGCTTACTAACATTTTGAGAATTTAGAGTATAATTTCCGTCGGTTGCAGTGTCCAAACAGCCCAAAATGTGCATCAAAGTTGATTTTCCAGAGCCAGAAGGACCCATAATTCCTACAAATTCTCCCAGTTGAATTTTTATATCAACACCATTCAATGCGGGAACTATTATTTTTCCCATTTTGTATTCTTTTTTCAGGTTTTGCACCTCGATTATTTTTGTCATTTTTTCCCTCAAATTATCTTATATAATTACAAAAATACATAATTAATTGTGGTAATCATAAAAAAACTTAATTTTTATCGCATAATTTTTTGTAGTTAACTCAATATTAACTACTCTTTTATCAATGTTTACTTTCAGTATATTTCTTGCGAATTGCTTTAATTGTGTCATAAATTTCAAAAAAACATTCTATCAATTTTGGATTAAATTCAGTGCCACTACCATCTTTAATTAATTGAAGTGTCTTTTCTTCAGACCAAGCATCTTTGTAGCATCGGCGAGATATTAAAGCATCGTAAACATCGCAGATTTTCACAATTTGACCTTCAATTGGAATTTCATCACCTTGTTTTCCAGTATCCATCTTAATTTGCTCTGCAAAAATATCTTTCACTTTTCCGGGATATCCAGTTCCATCCCAATTTTCATGATGATTCAAAGCGATGTTTGAAGCCAAAACATCAATCTCGGATGACGGGTCTGTAAATAATCTTGCTCCATAAATTGAATGGAATTTCATCAAAGCTCTTTCGTCTTTTGTTAATCGACCAGGTTTTTTCAAAATTATATCTGAAATTGCCAATTTTCCAATATCATGAAGCATTGAACTCAATCTGATATTACCTTTCATCAACTTTATTTTGGATTTTCTCATGCCATTTTTTATTGCCCAATGTTCATATAATTCTGCGGAATATGCACCAACTCGATTTACATGTGGAGCAGTCTCTTCGATATCGTGGAGAGCCGCCATACTAATCATTCGCAGAATCATTTTTCTGGTCAATTCTGCCCTTTCAATGTGCATTGAAGTGCTGTTGGCAAAGTAGGAAATTAGTAATTCATCTCTTTTTGTAAATGGTGTAACTTCTCCATTTTGATTTTGTGCATTTAACAATTGAATTACTCCAATTACCTTATTATGAGCATTTAAAATAGGAGTGGTTAAAATGGATTTTGTACAATATCCAGATTTTTTATCGTGCTCAGAATTAAATTTGTAGGGAGTGTTATTTTCCAATTTGTAGGCATCAGAAATATTCAGTAATTTCATATTTTTTGCACAATAACCAGAAATAGATTTAGAATTAATTTCGATTGATGCATTCAAATACAAATTTTTATTGTCCAAATTTGAAGTGAATAATGAATCATTTTGAGCATATCTAAAATTTAATTTTTCGCCTTCTCTGATATAAATAGTCCCCGAATCTGAATTTGTTAAATCTCGTGCTTTCGTGAGCAGATATTCAAGCACAGCATCCAAATCATGAATTTCACTCAAATCTTTGTGTAAAGTTAAATTCTTTAAATAATCTTCCTTTCGCCTAATATCGGCTCTGCGTTCACCTTCAATATTAATTGGCATACTCTAATCCTTTTACATTTCTTTTTTTTGAAGAAAACAAATTTTACTTCGTTCCCAAAAAAAAATAAAATATTTATTGTCAAGTGTAAAGCGTGAAAATAAATTGATTTGTGAATAAAATGTAATTTAAAAAATAAGTTAAACTGGAAAAATGTGAAGTCATAAAAATGTTATTTGAATTTCATGCAGGGGCATTAGCTCAGCTGGGAGAGTGCTACACTGGCAGTGTAGAGGTCAGCGGTTCGAACCCGCTATGCTCCACCATTTATTTTGAAATAAGAAAAATACCTTGCCATTCAAACCATCAAAATAATTTTCCCGTCAGAAACTTATTTAGGAGATTGAATGGTTAAAACTAAAATTGCAATGCTCACCTCTGGTGGAATTGCTCCCTGTTTATCGGCATCAATTGGAAAGCTGATAGAAAATTATAGCAAGTTAGTTCCCGATGCGGAAATTATTGGATATTTGAACGGCTATAAAGGTTTGCTTTTGGGGAATAAAATAGAGATTACCCAAAAAGTTCGAGATAATGCTTACTTGCTTTATAGATTTGGCGGAAGCGTGATTGGGAACAGTCGCGTAAAACTTTCCAATGTGGATGATTGCATCAAAAAAGGTTATGTTAAACAAAATGAAATTCCGCTAGAAGTTGCAGCTGCACAACTGAAAAAAGATGGCATTACAATTTTGCACACAATAGGCGGAGATGACACAAATACAACTGCCGCAGATCTTTCAAAATTTTTACGAAAAAATGGATACAATCTTACGGTTGTCGGAATTCCCAAAACGGTTGACAATGATGTCTATCCAATTAAGCAAACTTTAGGAGCGTGGACTGCTGCCGAACAAGGTGCACTATTTTTTGAAAATGTAGCAAATGAGAATACTACCAGTTCGCGTCAGCTCATTATTCACGAAGTAATGGGAAGAAATTGTGGTTGGCTTACGGCAGAAACGGCAATGGAATATCGAAAAAAGTTAAAGAATAAAAAATTCCTGCCAGAAATTTTGCTTGTTCAAGAACGCTGGGATATTGATGCAATTTATATTCCCGAGATGCCGATAGATATTGAAAAAGAAGCCAAAAGATTGAAAATGAAAATGGACGAAAAAGATAGTGTGAATATCTTTTTGAGTGAAGGTGCTGGGGTTGAAAGTATCATAGCTGATATGAATAAAAATGGGGAAGAGGTAATTCGTGATGCCTTTGGGCATGTGCGCTTGGATGAGATTAAACCCGGACAATGGTTTGCTAAAAAGTTTTCCAAGAAATTAGAAGCAGAGAAGATTCTGGTGCAAAAAAGCGGATATTTTGCTCGTTCATCAGCTCCAAATCAAAAAGATCTCGATCTAATTTTCAAAACAATTGATTTGGCTTGTGAGGTAGCTCTTGACGGACAAAACGGAGTTGTTGGTTTGAATGAAAATGATAAACTTAACTGCATAGATTTCAAAGAGATAAAGGGTGGAAAACCATTTAATTATGAACAAAAATGGTTCCAAAAAATGTTGCAAGAAATTGATCAGATAAATTAGAGGAAAATTATGGATATAAAATTTAGAGATGTTTGTTCAGGGATTGTAGAAGCAAGAGCAGTGATAGAGATTGTTCCCGGCGTTTTTATTAACGAAGTTACGGTGTTGAAAAAGAAGGGGGATATCTCTATTGAACTTCCTCAAAAAAGCTTTCGAGGAAAAGATGAAAAAATGCATTATCTTGATATTCTGACCTTCGAAAATGAGAATAAGAAGATACTTTGGAAAGTGGAAATTAAACAAGAATATTTGGACTGGAGAAAGAATCATAAAAAAGTTCTAATTTATGAATCACAAATAGATGAATAAAAAATCAGAACGAGCATTTTTAATCGGAGTAAATTGGGGAAATGAGTCTCAGAAAATTTTCTCGGAATCAATGCAGGAGTTAAGAGCTTTGGCAAAAACAGCCAAAATAATAGTAGCTGATGATTTTGCTCAAAACCTAAAAAAACCTAATTCAGCGACTTATATTGGCAAAGGCAAATTGACTGAAATAAAAAATCAAGCTCAAAAAATAGAAGTTAACACGCTGATATTTAATAACAATCTTTCGCCTTCGCAATCACGAAATATTTCTGATATTAGTGGTTGCAATGTGGTTGATCGCACAGAATTAATTCTTGATATTTTTGCAAAACATGCTCGCACAAAACAGGCAAAATTGCAAGTAGAATTAGCCCAATTAGAATATGCTTATACCAAGTTGAAGCGTTTATGGAAGCATCTTTCCAGGATTCAAGGTGGAATTGGATTTCGTGGTCCGGGAGAAACGCAAATCGAAGTTGATAGAAGAGAAATTCAGAAAAAAACTACTCATCTTAAAAAACAACTGGAAACGATTGAACAAGTTTCCAAAACAAAACGAAAGAAAAGGTCTAACAAAATTTCGATTGCGTTGGTTGGTTACACAAATGCTGGGAAATCTACTTTATTCAATTTATTAACAAATGAAAAAAGATTCGTTGCCGATCAGCTTTTTGCCACTTTAGATTCTAAAACGCGAGCATTAATTTCTCAAAAAAGTGAACAAATTACGCTAACAGATACCATCGGTTTTATTAGAAAGTTACCTCATAAATTGGTGAAATCATTTCATTCGACACTTTTAGAAGTATTAGAAGCCGATTTGCTATTCCATGTTGTCGATGTTTCTCACTCAAATTTAGATGACATCATTAGTTCTGTTACAGAAGTTTTAGAAGAGATTGGAGTTGAAAATAAAAATGTGCTGATGGTTTTTAATAAGATTGATAAAGTAACTGGAGTTCATTCCAAATTTGTGCAGAAAAAATTATTAACTGAATTTCCTGATTCTGTGATAATATCCGCAAAAACAGGAGAAGGTATTGAAGAGCTAAAAAACAAGATTGAAGAATTTTTAGATAAAATGAAAGTGGAAACATATTTAGAGATACCATTTGCGTTGTCAAAGCTAATTTCATTCGTTTATGAGAAGGCAGATATTTTGGTGGAAGAGACGGATTCCAAAGAAAATATTGTTCTTAAAATAAAAATTCATAGACAATATTTGGGCAAAATAAAAAAACAGATTGAAGATTTTGAATTAAAAAAATATATAAATAAATAATAAAAATGAGTTCGTTTTTTTTGGCGAAACTTGTTAAAAAGGAGAGAAATTATGATCAGTGATTTTCAGGAAATTATATCAACCAACATGAAAGGTATGAAGAAATCGGCGATACGAGAACTTCTCAAACTTACCCAAGATCCAGAAATAATCTCATTTGCAGGAGGTCTTCCGGCACCTGATACTTTTCCCAAAAAAGTGCTTATAGAAATTGTGAAAAAAGTTATCGAAGAAGACGGTGATAATGCATTGCAGTATGGAACTACCGAAGGTGATTTGCTACTTAGAAAACTTATAATGGAAAATTATCAAGCAGAAGGATTTGAGATTACGCTTGATAATGTTATGATTACAACCGCTTCTCAGCAAGGTTTAGATTTGTTGGCGAAAGTTTTCATCAATCGTGGCGATAAAGTTTTGGTTGGTCTTCCATCATATTTAGGTGGATTGGGAGCTTTCAATGCTTACGGTTGTGAAATGATTGGAATCGAATTTGATGAGCACGGAATGCGTTCAGATAGAGTGGAAGCTGTTCTTGCAGATTTAAAAGTAAAAGGTGAAAAACCAAAATTTATCTACATTATTCCCGATTTTCAGAATCCAGCTGGAATTACAATGCCGGAATTTCGCCGAAAAGAAATTATTGAAATTGCTCAAAAATATGATGTATTAATTGTGGAAGATAGTCCTTACAAGCAAATTCGTTTTGAAGGTGAAAATCAAAAAAGTTTATTCTCGCTTGATGGTGCTGGAAATGTAATTAATTTAGGAACATTTTCTAAAATATTTGTGCCGGGATTCAGAATTGGGTGGGTGATAGCTCATTCCGAAATTCTAGATAAGTTCGTTGTTGCAAAGCAAAGTACAGATCTTTGCACTTCACCTTTCGTGCAGAAAATTGCAGCAAAATATATTGAAGAAGGCCATTTTGCCAAATATTTGAAGCAAACCATAAAAAGTTACCACGAAAAAAGAGATGTGATGTTAGCTGCTTTTGATAAATACATGCCGAAAGAGGTTAGTTGGACAAAACCAGAAGGTGGTCTTTTCCTTTTTGTAACCTTACCCGAATATATTGACTCAAAAGATCTATTTTTAAAAGCTATCAAAAAAAAGGTCGCCTTTGTGATTGGTAGTGTATTCCACTGTAATAATAGCGGAAAAAATACAATGAGAATAAATTTTTCTTATGTGAGTAAAGAGAAAAACCTGGAAGGTGTGAAGCGTCTTGCAGAAGTTATTAAGGGTGAATTGAGATAATTTGACGAAAAAAATATTGTTTCTTTTGCTTTTGATGCCGATACTATTGATTTCTGAAGAAGTTAATAATAGCTTGTATCTGGAAAATTTAGACGCTGAAATTTCGGAACTAATTGAATTGCTAACCACTTTCAATTCTATTGCGAATAATTTGCCAGATAAAATTGCAGGCGTGAATGTTTACAAAAATTTTTTGATGGATATTACTTTGGAATGTAGTAACATCCGTAAACAAATTGCTGAATCTGAAGACGGTTCAGCAAATGAACGAGAACTTATCATCAAAAATATTATCAAAAGTATTAAAGCAAATGTGAACTTTGTTCCTGTTCCGATAAGTGATGAGCAAGCAAAAAAAAACTTCATCTATTTAGAAATTTATTACAATCGTTTCGAACACATAATAATTTCGATACGCAAATCTTTGTTAGATGAAGAGAGGAAAATTGTCGAATCAAATTCTATCACAAAAATTTATCTCGATTTACACACCAGACATTTTTTGCTTTCATTAATAAATTCTTTTGTAAAAAATTCAAAAGATATTAGTAATAAAAATCAGTTTTTACTTTTGAAAATTGCTCAAGAAATAGACTCAGAGTTGCACAGTAAAAAGGGGCATTAATAGCATTTAAGTTTTTGAATTTTATGATTTTTTAATTACTATTAACGACACACGACACAATTTTTGCTACCTTTTTTCCCTTTGTAAAGAGCGGTGTCAGCTCTTTTAATGCACTCCGAATAATCTTTTGTAGAATCGTATTCTGCCAATCCAAAAGTGATAGTTACATCGATTACATTTTCATTGAATTTAAAAATTTTATCTTCAATTCTTTTTCTAATTCTATTCAGAATGTAATTACCAATTTCAGCATCGGTTTCCAACAAAATTATCAAAAATTCTTCGCCACCCCATCTTCCAGCCGAATCAGTTTCGCGAATCACATTATGAATTGTGTTGGCAACTTCTTTTAGCACAAAATCGCCGGCATCGTGTCCAAATTTATCATTAATTTTTTTGAAATTATCCAAATCGCCCATCGCAAATAATAGCGGAGTTTTATTGCGATTAGAACGATAGGTTTCTTTATCAATTTCATCTTGAATTCCGCGACGATTGAAGAGTTCTGTTAACGGGTCAATCCGTGCCAAAAACTCTAATTCTTGATTGCTTTTAGAAATTTGTTTGTTATGTTCTTGTAATTTTTTGAAAGCGATTTTTAATTCTTTTTCCTCTTTTATTTTATCGTCAATATTGACGATAAAAGCAATTATTGAATCAATTTTACCATCTTCCGTCAAAAAAGGTGCAACAGAAATTGCTGCCCAAAAAGTAGAACCATTTTTTCGGATATATTGTCGCTCAAGACGGAAAGGTTTCATTTCACCACTTACCAATTTGCGAAGATTTTCACGAGTTTTTTTTATATTTTTAAAAGGTGTAACATCATCGATTGTGAGGTGATATGCTTCTTCAATGGTGTAGCCAAATAAATTTGCCCAAACAGAATTGACCAAAATATATTTCCCATTTAAATCTACAACTCCAACTCCAACAATGTTATTTTTAAGAATTGCATTAAAAAAATCACTATTTTCCATGGCTGTAACCTCCTATCTTAAATAGAGTAACATATACAAATCGTAAAAAAATATTCGCTAATAATTGTGTCAACTTTTTCTTTTGCGAAATGGTAAAATTTATTCCATAATGTTAAAAAACCGCTCCGAATGGAGCGATTTAGTGTGTATAAATGATTGTGATTTCTCTTTATTGCTTTTTCGCTTTTAATACTTCTTCTTCAACACTTTTTGGCACGGGTTTATATTCACTAAATTCCATTGTGAAATCTGCTTTTCCTTGTGTAACCGAGCGGAATTGCGTAGCGAGTCCAAATGTTTCTGAAAGCGGTATTTCCGCATCAACTCTGGTAAAATGATTATCTATAACAGTATCCAAAACAAGTCCTCTATTTTTATTGATAATTGCCATTATGTTCCCACGAAATTCAGAAGGAGTTTCTATCGAGACTTTCATTACGGGTTCTAAAATAATCGGTTTAGCTTTTTTGTAATTATCACGGAAAGCGGTTCGGGTAGCTATCTCGAAGGCAAGTTGCGATGAATCTACTTCGTGGTAAGCACCATCATCTAAGGTCATTTTGACGCCCACAACTGGAAATCCTGCCAATCCACCTTTTAGTAATGCCGCTTGAAATCCTTTTTCGCAACCAGGAATATATTGTGTCGGAATGTTTCCTCCGTGAATTTTATCTCGAAAGATATTATCATCTTTTCCTGAGTGTGTGAGAATTCCTTTGATGCGTGCAAATTGCCCGCGTCCACCGGATTGCTTCTTATGAATATAATCGAATTCTATCGCTTTAGTAATAGTTTCTCGGTAGGAAACTTGGGGTTCAAGAACTTCTAAATTCACCTTGTATTCCCTTCGCATCCGTTCGATATAGATATTCAAATGCAGTTCTCCCATTCCCAGAATTATCGTTTGGTTGGTTTCTTTATCCACATAAGCTTTGAATGTAGGATCTTCCTTTGTAAATCTTGCCAAAGCTTTGGCAAGCTGATTTTGATCTTTGTTATCTTTGATGCTGAGGGCAAAAGAAATAATGGGTTTAGGAACATATGATTCACGCATTGTATAATGAATATTGCCATTGTTGAAAGTATCTCCCAAAGCACAATCTACTCCAAACATGGCTATAATATCACCTGCTTTGGCAGTTTTGATGTCTTCCATATTATCGGCGTGCATCTTTACGAGCCGCCCTACTTTTATTTTGTTTCCAGTTCTGGTGTTTATCAGGTCGGAACCCTTGGTAATTGTACCTTGATAGATACGCAAATATGTTAGTTGTCCATATTGCTGATTTTCCAGTTTGAAGGACAAAGCCACAGTGGGTAAATCTGAGTCTGATTTCAGTTTTATGCTTCTCATATTATCGTCTTTATCGTGAGCAATATTTTCACTTTCGGTAGGGTCAGGAAGATAACGAACTACAGCATCAAGCAGTAGCTGTACACCTTTATTTTTGAAGGCAGACCCGATGAATACAGGTGTCATTTGCCTGGAAATTGTTCCTTTTCTTATAGCTTCGATAATCATATCTTCTGTTTCATTTCCTTCCAGAAATGCTTCTGCCAATTCGTCGCTGAACATTGCTGCTGCATCGATCATATGTTCGCGCATTTCTGTAGCTTTTTCTATGTATTCGGTGGGAATTTCTGTTTCCTTTACTTGCTCACCTTTTGGGCCGATAAAATATCTTGTTTTTTGCGAAATTAAATCAATAATTCCTTCGAAATTGTCTTCCAATCCGACAGGAATTTGCATTAAAATAGCATTATGATCCAGTTTTTCGCAAAGCTGTTCCGTAACTTTTTCTGGATCTGCTCCGACAATGTCCAATTTATTGATAAATGCGATGTGTGGGACTTTGTATCTCTTTAATTGTCTGTCCACTGTGATAGATTGCGACTGGACTCCACTAACACCACAAAGAACAAGTATAGCTCCATCTAAAACTCGCAAAGCATTTTCCACTTCAATGGTAAAATCCACGTGTCCGGGAGTGTCAATTACATTTAGGTTATATCCATTCCATTTTACATTTGTAGTTGCTGACGCGATTGTAATTCCACGCTCTTTTTCCAATTCCATCGAATCCATCGTAGCACCGACACCGTCTTTTCCCTTTACTTCTCCAATCCTATATATTTTGTTACAATAATACAGAATTCGTTCTGCTAATGTTGTTTTTCCAGAGTCTATATGAGCACTGATGCCGATATTTCTTAATTTTTTTATATCCATTTTTTCCTCATAATAATTTTTGAGTTTACACTCAGTTATGTGTAAACCGAGCCTGCGGCAATTTTAAGGGCACAAATAAAATGGCACGCCCGATAGGATTCGAACCCATAACATTCTGATCCGAAGTCAGAT
>CAYQOZ010000039.1:0-12384 GCA_964419355.1 uncultured Candidatus Cloacimonadota bacterium
CTTTTAATGAAGATGAAGAGTTAACTTTGAATTTTATCTCATACATCGAAGATGAAGATGGGGATGATTTAACACTAGATGTTTTTGGTAACGAGAATATCAATATTCAAATTGATGAAGATAATAGCGTAACTTTCACAAATTATAATCAAGATTGGAACGGAATGGAAGAAAATATTATTTTTTCTGTTTCGGATGGTGAATTTCTTATTGAGCAGGAAATTTCAGTTACTGTCATTCCAATAAATGACCCACCAATTCTAAACATAACAGAAGATTTTGAGTTTGACGAGGAAGGAAGTCTCACAACAAATTTTGCCACATTTATCACACAAACTTATGGTGAATCAGAAGAATTAATACTCTCTGCCACAAACTCTTCTCATATTGATGTTCAGATTACTCTTTACTACGATGATATTACATTTGAATCGAGTATAGAAAATTGGTTCGGAACAGAAAATATTACCTTTTCACTTTCGGATGGGGAATTTACGGTTAATCAAACGATTCCAATTACGGTAAATCCAGTTAATGATATGTCGATAGCTTCGGATATAACAGTAGAAACAAACGAAGATATACCTGTCGAAATTATTCTAACTGGTAGTGATGTTGACGGAGATGATTTAACTTTTGAGGTTGCAGATGAACCGATTCACGGAATTTACGAAAATAATGTCTACACTCCAACCGAGAATTATTTTGGAACAGATAGTTTTACTTATCGAGCTTTTGATGGTGAATTGTATTCCGAGATTGCTACAGTTTCCATTACCATAATTTCGACAGATGATTCGATAGTGATAACTGAACTTTTACCAGCCGAATTTACTCAAAATATTAACGAAACCGAAACACTTAATTTTTCCATTACTGCAATCGATATTGATGGTAATGATTTATCTTATATTTGGAAGTTGAATGAAGTTGAAGTTTCCACAGAATCTACTTTTAATTTCACAACGGATTATAGTTCTTCAGGATATTATGCTGTTTCACTTTTTGTAACGGACAATTATGGAAGGGATGCATTAAATTGTAATTGGAGTGTTACTGTTAACGATATTGACCAAAATATTGATGTTACGGAATTACTTCCAGCAGAAGGCGATGTAGAGATTGATGAAACCGAAACACTTAATTTTTCCATTACAGCAATTGATCCTGATGGTAATGAGTTATCCTATATTTGGAAATTAGATGACGAGGTTACATCTATAAATTCAACTTATGATTTTGAGACAAATTATGAATCATCAGGAAATTATATTGTCATATTAGAAGTGGGAGATAATTTCAGCAGAAATTTACTTTTTTATACTTGGAATGTAACGGTGAATAATCTAAATCGCAGTCCAATTGTGGAAGGTATAACAGTAGAAACAAACGAAGATATACCTGTCGAAATTATTCTAACTGGTAGTGATGTTGACGGAGATGATTTAACTTTTGAGGTTGCAGATGAACCGATTCACGGAATTTACGAAAATAATGTCTACACTCCAACCGAGAATTATTTTGGAACAGATAGTTTTACTTATCGAGCTTTTGACGGTGAATTGTATTCCGAGATTGCTACAGTTTCCATTACCATAATTTTGATACCTGAAGAAATAATTCCTAAGAATAAAGTCAAGATAGATCCCCATACTGTGGATTGGAATAACGAATGTAAAATCTATATTTTTACACATTCTAACGAGATAATCGACGAATGCAAAATTTTGAATCGTCGTGGAAAATTAATTTACAGCTTTAAAAATAATGAGATAAATTCTACTATTTTTGAAGATTATAATAATGTGATTAACTGGGATAAAACCGACCAAAATGGACGACAAGTTCCGGGTGGATTTTACATTTATCAAGTGAAAATTGACGATAAAATATATCAAGGTAGCATAATAATTGTAAGGTAAAAATATGAAAAATAAAATTTTATTATTGTTTTTAGTTTTGCCAATTTTGTGTTCAGCTTACGATTTTTTTGATGGCGGAGTACGTAATTCTGCGATGGGTGGAACAGGAATTAGCTCTTCAAATGATGCTTCAACTGCTGTTTGGAATCCAGCACTTTTGGGAAATTTAAATGCTTATCAATTACTTACCGATTCTAGAAAAATTACTATTCAGTTAGATAATGATAATTGGTTTCAAAATGTGGCCTATTTTGCGGTTCCAACAAAAAAAGTTGGCACATTTGCATTGAGTGGAAATTATTTTAATGGAGAAGTGGCAGGAGAAAGTAAGTTTGGATTTCATTTTGGCAAAGAATTGCCAAAAAATTTATTTGTTGGAGTAAGTGCAAATTATTACATTTTTAATACAACAATTGAAGATGGAATAGATTACGATTGTGATTTTGGGGTTGGATACAAATTGGATTTTTTAAAATTTGGAGTGGTAGCCAAAAATATTTTGCAGGCTGATTTGGGCTTAAATTCAGAAGATAAACTTCCACGAATTTATGGTTTTGGTTCTTCTCTAAACTTGAAGAATCTAACTATTTCTGCGGATGTTCAGCGTGGTAATAATGGTAATGAAAATGAAATTTTAGCTGCAATCGGAACAGAATTTGCTATGAAAAATCTATTTATTCGAACTGGAATTAACAACAATTATTATACTTTTGGTTTTGGCGTAAATTTATCATCACAACATTGGCTGACAAATTTTTCTTCTAAAAATCAAATGACATCTTTCGATATTTCATTTGATTACGCTTTTCAATATCCGCTAAATTATGATTATGAAAAAGGTGATTTTGTAGTTGGTAACTATTCAAATTCAGAATTTGGAGACCATTATTTTGGTATAAAAATTGATTTTGGAACAATTCATTCTGAAGAAGAGATTATTAAATTTTTCCCATCAGAATTTGGTTTAAATGTAGATGTTCAAATTGATACAGTTATTGTCGAAAAAGTAAAATTGGATACAGTTTATCAAGAAATTACAAAAATTGATACAATTACAATTATCGAAAAAGTGTTTGATGAAGATTTGCTAAAGAAGAGATTGGCAGAAGAAATTTCAAAACTAAAAAGTAGCGAAATTGAAGTATTTAATATTGCATCTGCTCATCTGATAAAATCTCTGGAATATTATTTTGCAGAGGATGTTGACAAGGCCATTATTGAGTGTCAAAAAGCAATTCGTATTGCACCCAAATTATCACTTTCATATTTGCGATTGGGCTCGATTTATTGGAAGTTTGGAGATAAAGAAGATGCACTTTATTACTGGAAAAAGGGATATAAAATTGATCCCAATAATGAAGAATTGAAAAAAATATTGAATGATATAAAAAATGGTGTCGATAATTTCGCACCACAGTTTTAAAAATAAGGAAACGAAAAATGAAAAAATTATTTGTGATTTTAATGTTTGTAACGGTAGTTTTAGCTCAATCTATCGAAACGGTTACCGAACTACAAATGGAAAAGGAGTTAGCAGAAAGAATAGAAAATATGCTTTTTCCTGTTGTTGGCAAAACAATAGTTGATGTCGATATTAGTTTACAATACCCTTCTGATGGACTTATTCCATACGGAATTGAATTGAATAAAGATGAAAGTTTGCCAGGATTACCAGTTTCAAAATCGAGAGGTATTTTACCGAATAATATTGATGGTCAACCAACATTGCCAACTCAAATTACATCAAAGAAAATAGTGATTTATACTGATGAATTACTCGAATTGGATAAGGAAAAATTTATCCGAGTTAATGTGGTGAATTGGACTCACATTAATGACGCTGATTTAACTATCCAAAAAACATTATCTCTGACAGAAATAATTCAAGAACCGTTCAATTTTCGTCCGTTTTATTTGGTAATCGCACTATTTTTATTGTTAACATTAATTTTCATTTTTGTGTTCAATTCAAAAATTAAAAAACTTTCAGAAGCGATGAGAACTGTCAATATTAGTGGTTTTGATAAAGCTATTCGTATTATCGGCAATCTTCAAAATCAAAATGCGAATAACAAATCGACAGATATTTTAGGAAAGGGACCTATCCCAATAAAAATTATGGATAAGAAAGAAGAGGAAGATAATTCGTTTAACTTTTTGGAATCATTATCGATTAACGATTTTTTGCAGTTAGTTGAAAAGAAAAATCTTGCATTTGTTTTGACTCTACTTTCAGCTGATTTTACAAATAATTTTTTCGTTGAGATTAAAGAAGATTCTTCTTCAATTATCAAAGAAATGCTCTCAATTTCTGGAAAAACAAAAGATGATATTTCCAAATTACGGAATAATCTATTTAAGAAATATCTTGAATTTATCGAAAAGAAAAAATTTGCAGTTGACGGAAAAGATACACTTATCGGAATCATCAACAAATTGCCTGTCAATAAAGCCGATGAGATGTTTGCAAAATTACGCAAAATTGATAAGAAAATTGCTATAGAAATTCGCGAAAAAATATTCCTATTTGAGGATATTTTGAAATTGAAAAATGAGATGATTAGCCAAATAATTAGCAGCGTTAATCGCAATCTTTTAGTCTCATTTTTGGCAAGTACCGATGCTTCTACTAAAGCAATTTTTATGGATAATATGCCAAATAGATTGCAATCAATAATTCAGGAAGACCTTGAAGTCTTTGCTACTCTTGAAAAAACAGAAAAAGAGCGTTCAGTAAACTTGATGTTTAGCGAAATACGCAATATTTTAGGATAAGGATAAATTTATGAAAATTACAACAATTTTTGGTTTTTTATTGGGTTTTATAATAATTGGTTTAACGATATTTTATCAAGAAGGCACAGGATATTTTCTAAGTTTGCCTGCGTTGGGAATTACTCTTGGCGGAACAATTGCCGCTGTAATAATCTATTTTTCACCAAGTGCTTTGAAGAATGCTATTTCAGCGTTCTTCAAAATATTTTACGAAAAATTTTATTCGAAAGATAGGGTAATAGATATAATGATTTCAGTTTGTAAAGAAGCGAGAATTTCTGGTTTTTCCAATTTGCAAAATATGCAATCAATTCAGAAAATAAAATTTATTAAAAAAGGTTTGGTCTATTTGGCAGACAGGATAGAAGCAGAGCAAATAACATCGATGTTAACGCGTGAAAGACACACAATTTTTGGCAAAAATAGAGTTGCAGAACGTGTCTTTCAAGTTGCTGGTAGTTTTGCACCGATGTTCGGAATGATGGGAACAGTAATTGGTCTTATTTCAATGCTTCACCAAGTTGATGACCCTTCTTCGATTCCGGCGGCGATGGGCTTGGCTTTGGTAACTACTTTTTATGGACTAATATTTTCAGCTCTCATTTTTAAACCAATTTCTGGAAAAATTAGGGAAAAAAACAAATTGGATTCGGAAGTGCATGATATGGTGATTGATGCAATTTTAGCAATTCAACGGGGTGAAAATTCTCAAATTATTAAAGAAAATTTGCAAAGCTATTTGTAGGATGTAATTTTGATTAAGAAATTTCTTAAAAGTTTTTATCAGAGTCGGATAGATGATTTGCAAGATGAGGCACATGAGCATGAAAATTTGCTTGATGTGATGGTTCCTTACGCAGATTTGATGACACTTTTACTCATTTTTTTTGTAATGTTTTTTATCTTTTCTTCATTAGATGAAGTTACTGTTCCTTCCGAACCTCTCAAAGAAGAAATTGCAAAATTAGATTCTATTTCTGCAAATGAAAAAATTATACAAATTCCTTCCGAAATTTTGTTTGAATCTGGAGAGGCAAAATTAAAAATAAAATCATTAAATTCTCTAATTCAAGTAGCAAAAGAGATAAAAAATGAGATTGATAATGAAGATTGGCAAATAAGGGTTGAAGGGCATACGGATAATGTGCCGATAAATACAGAAAAGTTTGCGTCAAATTGGGAATTATCTACTGCTCGAGCTATCAGCGTAGTGAGGTTTTTCCTAGAAAAAAAAGTATTTACAGCTAATCAATTACAAGCTATGGGTTATGGTGAGCATAAGCCGTTGGTGCCAAACACTTCACCTGAAAATAGAAAGAAGAACAGACGAGTGGAAATTCGACTAACAAAAACATCTAAATAATTTTTTCTCTGAAAATCGAAAAAATCTAAGAAGTAAACAAACTGTGCGTAGAAAAATTAGGATCAGTTGTAAGATTTATTCCTAATTTTCGAAGACCAATCTCATCACCCGGAGTTGGAATATGTGTCATATGAACATCACATCCATGAATTTCTTTCAACTTTTCGATTGCAATCTGAGCTGTAGAGTTGGTTGTGGCACTTATACTTAAAGCAATTAATGCCTCTTCCAAATCAAGATTTATCTCTTTTTCATTTAGAATATTTTTTTTAAAATTGAAGATAGATTGAATTACCTGAGGGGAGAGGACATGAATTTCATCAGGTATTTGAGCTAGATGTTTAATTGTATTCAAAATCAGGCTGGAAGCTGAATGCATAAATTTTGAATTTTTACCGGTAATGATGATTCCATTTTTTAATTCTATTGCAGAACCACAGAAAATTCCATCATTTCCTTTTCCACATTTTCCTGCATCTTTGGAAGCACTACGAGCAGGTAAAACAGTTGCTCTATCCTCAGGTTTTGCACCTAATTCATTCATAATAGATTCTGCACGTTCCACAGTTTTTCTATCTACAAATCCCATAATGTATTCACATTTATATCGGAAATATCTGCGAATAATTTCTTGAGTGGCAGCATATTTTGTAGCTTCGTCATCAATAATGCCAAAACCAGCTCGATTTACACCCATATCGGTAGGTGATTTATAAATAGCAGGTTGACCTGTTATTTTTTCCAAAATTCGTTTGATGATTGGAAATGCCTCCACATCACGATTATAATTAATTGCAGTTTCGCCATAAGTTTCTAAATGGAATGGATCTATCATATTAAAATCTCTCAAATCTGCTGTTGCAGATTCATAAGCAATATTCACTGGATGTTTTAGAGGAATACTCCAAATTGGGAATGTTTCAAATTTAGCATAACCAGCATTGTTTCCAAGTTTATTTTCATGATACAATTGCGAAAGACAGGTTGCAAGTTTTCCGCTGCCGGGTCCGGGTCCAGTTACGATTACTAAAGGTTTTGTTGTTTTAATATAATCATTTGCACCATATCCTTCATCACTAACAATAAGATCGATATCGTTCGGGTAACCTTTTGTAAATTTATGTGTGTAAACTTTCAAATTTCTTCTTTCTAATTTATTTTTGAATATCAGTGCGGAAGGCTGTTCTTCAAATCGAGTAATAACTACAGCAGTAACTTTGATGTCCCATTCTCGCAAATCATCAATTAGCTTCAAAGCATCTACATCGTAAGTTATTCCAAAATCAGCTCTTACTTTTCTTCTCTCAATATCTCCTGCATAAATACAAAGAATAATATCAGCATCATTTTTTAATTGCTTGAATAATTCCATTTTTACATTTGGATCAAATCCGGGAAGAACTCTGGAAGCATGATAATCAAAAATAATTTTTCCACCAAATTCCAGATAAAGTTTATTTTTTGAATTTTTAACACGATCCAATATTGCCGCAGTTTGTTCGCGTAAGTATTTTTTATTATCGAATCCAATTTTCATAAGATACTCCTTTTATTTATATTCTTTTTTTTATTGAACTATTTTGGTTAGATGCATAAATTGGAGAGGAATTTCTATCAAGAAAAATCAGAGAAATATTGTCTTCAAGACATCGGTCATAATAAATATGATTTGAAGCTTGAAAATTATCATTAAATCCGATTGTGAGATAGCAATTGTTCAAAGAATTAAGAAGTTCATTTTGCAATTTAACGTTCCCTTTATTATCATTTTTAAATACTAAATATCTGATTGAGCCATTTTCAAATTTCATTTTTACATTACAAAAAATATTATCTTGATAATAAATTTTATCTGCAAGATAGATGCCGTTCAATTCTTCGCGAAAAATAGGAATTTCTACATAACCGGTCGGCAAAGAAATTATATGTTGTCTTTTGAAATCACCAGAAAAAAGTTTAATTTTAGAGCGATTAATCTTCAAATTAAGCTTCTCATTTTCTGAAAATATCTGATAATTTGCGTAAGATGAATATTCATCCAAAATATTTGAACCAATATTTCTCAGATAATCATAATTGCAATTTACCGATTTTGAATAAATTTTCTGAAGTTCATTATATTCTAAACCAGCTTTATCTGCGAGTTCTTGAGTGGGAAGATTAAAGTAGATGATTTTTTTCTTCTGTTTATGCAAGTGTTTAATTACAGATTTGGCCGAATTTTCAAATTTTGTGGCTTGTGCCCGCGTGATAGTTTCCAAGCTACCTGTGTAGTTTTTCCAACTTACTTCCAAAAAATAATCTATGGTATCAATCCAATTTTTATAATAATTGGGCGGAACAGAAAATATTTTATCTGGCATTTCGCTGAAAAATCGTTTTTTTAGATTTTCTGTGGAAATTTCCAAAACAGGAAATGCTCCCAATTTGCGTATTGTGAGTGCAAGTTCTTCGATAAAAGGTATTTCAATAAGTGGATTTTTTGAATTTTCGCAATTATAGATTTCACCTGAAATTGAAACAATATCATTAGAATGAATTTTCAACAAATTTGTAACAATATTTAAAGCTAATTCAGGATATTGCATCATTTATCAGAAATACCAACTTTCACCAAGCTTAACTGTCCACAAAGGTTCGATCTTTTTCTGCAAAATATTGTTGGCAATTTTACGGAATTTCTCTTCATTATCACTCACAAAAAATTTGTCTTTGCCAATTTGATTTTGATTAGACTCAGAAACTATATTTTGCAATTTTTGACTAATAGTAAAAGCACTATCAATGAGATTAATTTCGTTCCCAATAATGGATTGAATTGTCTGCTTCAAAATGGGATAATGGGTGCAACCCAAAACGAGGGTATCAATATTTTTTTTCATTAATGGGAGAAGATATTCCTCGATGGTTGCTTTAGTAATTTTATGATTTATCCAACCTTCTTCAACAAGCGGAACAAGAAGGGGACAGGCTTTACTGAAGATTTTTGTTTCTGTGTCGAGTAATTGAATTGCCTCTTTGTAAGCATCGCTACGGATAGTTCCTTCTGTGCCGATAACGCCAATTCTTTTATTTTTGGTATTTTTTACGGCAGAATTTGCTCCCGGTTGAATCACACCCAAAATGGGAACATCTAACATTTTTTGCAGTTTTTTCAAAGCAACAGAAGATGAGGTATTGCACGCTACCACAATTATTTTAGCTCCTTGTTGCACCAAAAATCGAGCATTCTGAATGGAATAATCTATTACTGTATTTCTGGATTTTGGTCCGTAGGGCACGCGTGCAGTATCACCAAAATAGATAATATCTTCAAACGGAAATTGCTTTCTAACTTCCTTGAAAACGGTAAGACCGCCGACTCCTGAATCAAAAATACCTATTGGTTTTTTCAAAATTTATTTCCTTTAGTTTTTGTCCAAATTCATTTGGAAGTTTTTCTTGTCAAGATAGGTTTGAAATTTAATGTTTGTCACAGATAAAAAAAGAGGAAAAATATGGAAAGAATAGGACTTGCTTTGGGTGGAGGTGGAGCCAGAGGTTTGGCTCATATCGAATTTTTGAAAACTCTTGATGAAAAAAATATAAAACTTTCTATAATTGCTGGAACGAGTATTGGAGCGATTATAGGAGCATTTTATGCTTCTGGTATATCTGCAGAAAAAATTGAAGAAATATTGAACAAAATAGATATTACCGACAAAATTACGAAAAAAGAAAAACCAAATCATCGTAGAAAACTTGAGAAAATATTTGATGAAAAAATTAGCGAGATAAAAGAATTCTATAAAAAGATTGATGAAATTCATAAGATAATTGATATCTCATTTTTCAATAATACAAGTTTTCTAAAAGGAAAAGGAGTGGTGAAATTCTTTGAAGAAAATTTACCCGTGAAGACTTTTGAAGAGCTAAAAATTCCACTAAAAATTGTTGCTACCGATTATTGGAAAAACGAATCTGTGATATTCAGTTCGGGTGAGTTAATTCCTGCGATTCGGGCAAGCATGTCTATTCCTGCCATTTTTGAACCTATTATTATTGATGATAGTGTTTTGGTTGATGGCGGAATTACCAATAATTTGCCGTATGATATTATTCAAAATGAATGTGATAAAGTGATTGCAATCGATGTTTCGGGATGCAAGACTCTTCCTGAAAAAACAAAAATTCCCAATTTTTTTGATAATGTGATGAATAGTTTCGAGATTTTGCAAGCGTCTATTATTCAATATCAAATGAAATTGAGAAAACCAGATATTTATCTGAAACCAAAGCTGGAAGATGTGAGGATTTTGGAATTTCATAAAGTGAATGCCATTATGGAAAGCGTGGCAGAAGATGTTGAAAAATTTAAGCAAGAATTGGATAAATTGTAGATACTATCGCTTATTTTTTTTAGTTGACTACATTTCCATAAAAATAATCTTCGAATTTGTTCAAAATATTTAATATTGTTCTTTAAATTTTTAGTTAAATTTTTAGTTAAATTTTAGCATTAATTTTACTTAGTTCTTACTTTAGAAATTGGCATTTTTAAAATCAGCAGAACAAGTAGAAGGAGTGCGTTCGCGAATGCGGACGCTAACTTTCTGCGTCTTGTTGATTGGGTTGCCAATACCCTAAAGTAAGGATGTAATGAAAGTTGCGTCCTTTTTTATTTTTTATGGGAGATATTTTATGAAAACAAGACATTGTCATTCGCCGTAAGTTTTACTTGCTATACGAGTTTTGGAAATACCCGTAAAGATGAATTGTTCCATCTTAAAATTAAATTGAATTGAATGAAAACAAAAAAAATAAGGAGTTTTAAAATGAAAAAATATTTACAGTTATTTATTGCAATGAGCATCTTATTAGTATTTTTAGGTGGCTGTTCAGCCACTCACAGAATTAAATCTGAGCCATCTGGTGCAACTGTATATAAGGGCTATAAAAGTGGATTTTTTGGGACTGGTCCAGTAAAAAAATTTTATAGCACGGGAAAAACTACACCATGTTCATTTCATGGTCGTGAATATGAGCCAAATGTGGTATGTTATCAAGTAAAAAAAGATGGTTATTACGATTCAGATAAAAAATTCAAAAATTTAAGAGGCGACCAGACAATATATTTTACGCTTAAACCTAAATCAATTCCTAAGCCCGTGATAGTTCCTGAACCCGTGATAATTCCTTCAATAAGACCAACAGCCGCCGCAATTACGAATGTACGCGATATATCAAGAATTACCAATGATTCAAGCCCTGAGCTTTGGCCCAAGCCCAGCCCCGATGGTAAAGAGTTATTGGTTCAAGTAGTAGATCTTACAAAAAGTGGACACAATGCAAATAGCATCGTGCTAATTCGACACGGTGAAACTGGCAAAATAATATTGACAGATCCAAATATTGCGTATCCGGCTTGGTTTCCAAATGGAGAAAATATCATCTATTCATATTATGCTATGAAACAACCAATACTTGTGAAGACGCCTGTAAACGGTGCAGGAATGACATTCATTAGCCCGACTTCTTTCGGCTTGCAAGACGAACAGGCACATATTAGTCCTGATGGGCAAAAAATAGTGTTTACTACTAAATTTGGTAATGTAAAACATATTTGTGTTGTAAATTCAAATGGTTCGGAATTTACTGTATATGTTGAAGGTACATCACCACAATGGGGTCCTGATGGCAACTTAATTGTATTTGACAGAATGATAGGCGAAAAATCACAAATTTTTACTTTGGATTTGGAAACTGGACAAGTAACTCAACTCACAAACAATGATTCCAATAATCGACTTCCAATTTGGTCACCCGATGGGAAATGGTTGCTGTTTGTATCTAATCGTGATGGGAATTATCATCTTTTTGTTATGAAAAAAGATGGTTCAAATTTAACGCAATTAACGAAAGGTAATTCGCAAGAGTATTATCCTGCGTGGTCATCTGACGGATACATCTATTTTTCTAGTGATGCTGGTGCTACAAAATCTGTGAAAAATCCATTAAATTGGAGTTATTCAAATATTTGGCGTCTTAAGCCAATGTTAAAATAAATTGTTTTGTAAAAGTTACATAAGTTATTTTTAAAAAACCGCTCCAAATGGAGCGGTTTTTTAAATTTCTGATTATTATTCTACTTAGCAACGATACTTACCAATTTATTTGGAACAACAATCATTTTGATAATTTTCTTGCCTTCCAATATTTTCGTTACATTTTCCAAATTCAAAGCAATTTCTTTAATTTCATCTTGTGATGCACTTTTAGAAATGTCAAATTTACCACGAATTTTACCCATTATTTGCACAACATAAGTAGCTTCATCTTGCACAA
>CAYQOZ010000040.1:0-12285 GCA_964419355.1 uncultured Candidatus Cloacimonadota bacterium
GAGCAATTGTGAGTGCAACTTGTGAAATTATTTTAGAAAAAATAGATGGCAAAATTGATAGATTTTTTGATGAAAAAATAGGACTAAATCTAATTTTAAAATGATTGCTATTTACATTGATCCAAGATTAGAAAAATATATGAATGAGATAAAATATACTTTCTCATTTGTGTTTAAAACTCTTGGTTATGAGCTGAAGTTTATCTCCAAAATAGAACAAATAATGAGTAATGATATTTTGTTTTATTACGGTTTAATTCAACCCAGTTTCAAAGAAGCTTACTATTTGGCGATGAATAAAATTATGTTTTTTATTCCTGTTTATGGCGAGCTTCTAACTCCTGGAAAACTTGATAAGGAGACCATCAAAAGGGATAGCCAAGAATTAAGATTGTTAAAAAAAATTCCCATAATTTCTAAAGAAAGAATTCAGGTTCCAATGCAATATTATCATCAAAAAAATCTCTATTATGGCAATTTCAATTTTGATATCATTGGAAATGTCTTTTACAATTTGATTGGATATGAAGAGTTTATTAAAGCCAAAAAGGATAGTAAAAATCATATTTTAGATGAAGAATATACATTTATAAAATATAAGAAATTACCGTATGTGAGTCATCTTCTGTGGTTAATTGAAAATAGTTTGAAAGAAGCAATTATGGAGAAAAGTTCGTATTTCTTGCTAAAAAAAGAACTTTGGCCACAAGCAGAAAAATTTGCGGTAGTCTTCACGCACACTGTAAATTCGTTGCGTAAATGGAATTTTAATAAAATCCTAAAAAGCACTTTTGAAGATATGTTGCTATTTTATCGGTTAAAATATATTTTCCAAAATACAATCAGCAAATGGAAATATATGCTTACCAATATTGAAGATTATTGGAATTTTTCCAAAATTGAAGAGGTGGAAAATCAACATCAAATTAACAGCACTTATTTTTTTGGGACGGAAAAAAATCTGGATAAAGATGTAGATTATCGTCTAAATGACAAAGATGTTCAGAAAGAGATGTTTGATAGCGTTCATCGAGGAGATGAAATATCGCTCCTTGCCTCACATTCCGCTTCCAAAAATGATGTTTTGGAAAAAGAGAAGGATAAACTTTACGATGCAGTCCAAAATGAAAATATGGGAGTTCGTCATTATTTTGGAAAATTTGATTCGCAACTTACTACAGAATTTCATAATAGGAACGGGTTTGCTTATGATTCTTCAATCTCACTTATAAATAATATTGGTTTCAAAAATGGAATTGCGTTTCCCTACCATTTTCACAAATTAACCAAATCGGGGAGAAGCTCAAAATTTCAATATCAATCAAAATATTTTGAATTACCAATCAGTTTTTCTGATAATGCACTATTTATTTCTCAAGGAAAAACTGTGGAATTTGACCAAGCAAAAGAATTTGCAGATGAAATAATTCGTGAAATAGAAAGAATAAATGGATTTTTAAATTTCGATTTTAGCGTTTCAAATATGTCGGAAATTTCTTACAATAAAGAATTAATGAATTATATTGCCGAGAAAATTAAGCCGAAAAATGTTTTTTGGGCAACATGTTCAGAAATTGTGAAATGGTGGCGAAAAAGGGAAAGCGTAGAAATCTCTGAATCCGAGAATGGAGTTTTAATTTACTTTCCAGAAAAGCTGGGAAAATTTACTTTGAAATTAATAGGTTCCTACAAAATCATAAATATTGAAGGTGCTAAATCAGAAATTAATGAAAATGAAATTATTTTTTCTGAGATTAAATCGGATACAAAAGTACAGGTTTTGCTAGAAAAAATATCAAAAATAAATGAAGAGAAAAAAGAATGAAAAATATTTTAATAATCTCATACTTTGCTCCACCATTGAATTTGCCACCAGCAATAAGAATGGGAAAATTTGCCAAATATTTACCAAAATATGACTGGAATCCGATTATTTTGACTGTAAAAGAGATTGATTTTTATCAAAAAAATTTGAGTTTATTTCCAGATTATGAAAAGATGAAAATTGAACGAACAAAGTGCTTTGATTATTTTCATATCGTGCAAACATTTAATAAATTTTGGAAAAAAGATGATAAAATATCACAAATTATTTTTAAGCATAAAGAGAACAAAATGATTAGTTTTATCAAAAAAATGTTTCCAGTTGACGATAAAATTGGGTGGATGCCATTTTGTTATTCAAAAGCAAAAAAAATAATAAAAACTCAAAAAATTGATGCAATATTTACAACTCTTGGTGGAGTTTATCATTCAGCAATTACTTCATATTTACTTGCAAAAAAATTCAATATTCCGTTAATTATTGAATTTCGAGACCTTTGGGTTGATTATCCATTAGAAGATGCATTATTTTTCAATAAAAAAATAAATTCATATTTTGAAAAAAAAATAGTTAATTACGCCTCTAAAGTTATTACTTTAGCACCGGGGGCAAAACGAATTTTGGATGAAAAATACGATATTAGTGATGATAAAATTGAAGTTATTACAAATGGTTTTGATGATTATGATTTTAATAATAATACTCCTTTTCTAAAAGAAGAGGACGCTTTAATTTTTACTTTTTGTGGAACATTCTTCACTAAATTGACACCTGAAGATTTATTTAATTCGCTAAAAAAAATTAATATCCAAAACATCAAAATTAAGATTCGATTTATTGGAAATTTTCGACAAAATATTTGGGAATTAAAAAAGAAATTTGAAGAACAATTTTCTCAAAAGATGGTAATCGAATTAGTGCCAAGAATGGAATACAAGCAACTTATAGATGAACTTTATAGATCTGACATTCTAATGCTATTTGTTGAAAATAATGATATGCTTCACGCAAAAATATTTGATTATTTAGTTACTAAAAAAACCATTTTGGCGTTTTGCCCAAAAGGAAGTGATACTGAAAATATAATAAAAAATGGAAATCTGGGATTTACTATCGAAAATGGAAATATTGAGCAAGGAGCAAAGACGATTGAAAATATTATCCAATTATTTAAAGATAACAAATTAAAAGAAATTCGCGGAAGCGACTATTACATCAAACAATTTAGTAGAAAAAATCTCACGCAAAAATTTGCAAAAATATTGGATAACCTTTTATGAAAAAAACAAAAATAGCTCACATTCAATTGTTGCCGCTACTTACTGGAGTGCAAAATGTAATGTTAAATATTTTGCAAGGTCTTGACCCAAACAAGTATGATATTTATGTTATTTCAAAACCGAATGGGCCACTTGTTCAAAAAGCTAACGAGCTTGGCTACACGCATTTACCGATAAATTCTTTTCAAAGAAAAATCTCTTTTTATGATGTTAAAGCATTTATTGAACTATTGAATTTAATGAGAAAATATAAATTTGATATCGTTCACACTCACTCTTCAAAAAGTGGTTTTCTTGGAAGAATTGTCGCACGAATTGCAAAAGTTCCCAAGATTATTCATACGGTTCACGGGTTTCCATTTCATCCTTATCAAAGAAAAATGGTTTCATTATTTTATCAAACAATGGAAAAATTTGCTGCTCTTTTTTGTAATAGCGTAGTTTTTGTGAATAACACCGAAAGAGATGAAGCAATCGCAAAGAAAATAGTTAAATCAAAAAAAGCAATCACCATTTTTAATGGAATTAAAATTCCAAAAATAAGACAAAACGAGAGAAAAACAAATGACATTTTTGTAATCGGAAGTTGCTTAAGATTTTGGAAACAAAAAAATATCTTATCAACAATTAAAGCTGCAATACAAGTTTGTCAAAAAAACAAAAATATTAATTTTATTTTCGTTGGAGATGGTGAGCTTTTTAAAATTGCCAAAAAAATGGTTGAAGATTCAGGTTTTGATAAGCGAATTCAGCTACCCGGTTGGCAAAGCAACATTGATGAATGGTTACAAAAACTTGATATATTTCTTCTTTATTCAAAATGGGAAGGATTACCTCTATCAATATTGGAAGCAATGTCATACGGTTTGCCAATAGTCGCTTCCGATATAAAAGGCAATAATGAACTTGTGTCGGAAGAAAATGGCATTTTAGTTCCGATAAATGATATTGACAAATTAACGGCAGTTTTAATATCGCTTTCAATGCAAAAGGAACAGTTAATTAGAATGCGAAATCATTCAATGAAAATTGTTAAAGAGAAATTTAATTTGGAAAAATTTATAGAGAGTTATTTGGAAATATATGAGAAAAAGATATAAGTTTACATTGAGACAAAATGTCTATTATTTTCTTTCAAAGATAACTTCTTTTTTGGATATTTTTCATTCATCATCACAAAGAATAAATGGAATTAGTATTATGATGAGAGTGAAAAATGAGGAAAATTGGATTGAAAAATCACTCAGATCAATCGAAAAATTTGCCGATGAAGTGATTATTATAGAAAATTATTCAGAAGATAAAACATTAGAAAAAATTAAAAAAGTAATGACTGACTACTCAATACCGATAAAATTATATCGAAGTAAAACAAATGATATTTGTGAATTAAGTAATAAAGCACTTTCATATACTTCTTTCAGATGGATATTTCGTTGGGATGCAGATTTTATTGCATATATTTCAGATCAGGAAAACATAGCTAATTTACGAAATTATCTATTATCATTGCCAAATAAATTTTATCTATTTTACCCAATAACTATTAGTTTTGCTGGAGATTTATTTCATGTTAAGAAAAATAATGAGCTTCATTCAGAAGGTTATATTCACACATTTCACAAAAAATTAAAATACATAAAAAAAAGGAAATTTGAAGTTTTGAAAGTGCCACTTTTTTACAAAATAAAGAGAATTTATGAAATCTATTTTGTTCATATTGGATCGGCAAAATCAAAAGAGCGTTTGGTTTATCGCTCTTTTTGGCTACACTGGTTAAAAGCCAATAAAAATGGAAAATATCCCAAAATTAAGGATTATATTGTAGAGCAAACAAAAATGGATTGGAATGCCAATAATTTGAAAATAATTGCTAAAAATGAAGTAGAGAAAATCATAAAATCTAATTTAATAAAATATGATAAAAGTGAATTTGGAGAATATCCAATTTTGCTAAATAATTCAGTTAATAATCCATTTTTTAAAGTTACTTACAAAAATGGTAAACCTTTTTCACGAAGTGATTTATGATAATAATAAAATACATTATCTCTCTCCTCTTCACATTTTTGGCGACCATGATTTTAGTGCCGTTTAATATCAAATTTGCCAAAAAATTTAATTTTATCGATAAACCTCATCAACGTGGTTTGCACAAAAATCCAGTTCCATTTGGTGGCGGACTTTCTTTTGCAATTCCAATTATTCTCGTCCAAATTTGGGGATATTTTATTTTTGAAACGCAGTTATTATATTTGGCAATTGGCAGTTTCTTAATTCTATTATTGGGTTTTTTAGATGATAAAATTAAAGTTACAGCAAACTACAAACTACTCTTTCAAATCATCATCATCACCGTAATTTATTTTTTCGGATTCAAAATAGAATTGCTCACAAATCCATTTGGAGAGACGATAAATTTGGGAATATTTTCTCTTCCAATCACAATGATTTGGTTTCTAATTGTAATAAATGCGTTCAATTTAATTGATGGATTAGATGGCTTAGCAGCTGGCATTGCACTGATTTCTGTAACTGTTTTATTTGCTGTCGGTTTTATGAAATCAAACGAAATTATTATGTTTTTATCGCTTTCTATAATTGGAGCAAATTTTGCTTTTTTAAAATATAATTTCTACCCAGCAAAGATATTTATGGGTGATACTGGCAGTCTTTTTTTGGGATTTAATATCGCTGCCATTTCGATTGCTGGAAATGGTGAATTCAAGGGCATTACTTCGATGACACTTTTAGTGCCAATCATAATTTTGACGATTCCGTTAATGGATATTATGTTTGCAATTATTCGTCGGATAAAATTAAAAAAGCATATTTTTCGAGCAGATAAACAACACATTCACCACAAACTACACGAAATAGGAATTTCACAAAAAAATGTTGCATTAATCAGTTATTTTATCACATTTCTTTTTGGATTGATTGCATTTGGATTTTCATTTTCTTCAAAAAAGATTTTGCTGGCCACACTTTTGGGACTTTTAATTGTGTTATTAATTATCGTTTATTATCTTTTTAAAAAGGAATTTAGAAAATGAAAAAAAAAATCACGGTATTCATTTTGATAATATCAATGACTCTTTTCGCAGTCAAAAATTGGGAATGTTATACAAATACTTCTCATATTTATGATGTAGAAAAATTTGAAAACAAACTCTATTTTGCAACTTGGGGCGGCTTACTTTGCTTTAATCCTGCTACAAATAATTTTGAAAAAACTTATACAATTGTTGATGGAATGGGAGAAAATGATATTCGCTCTTTAAACGTTTTTCAACAAAGAAATGAACTTTTAATTGGAACTTATTCTGTTGGAATTGATAGATTAACTGATGGACAATTTACGCTACCATTAACATGGATTATGGGATTAGCATCTGATAAAGTGAATAAAATTGTCAGCAAAGATTCTTTGATATTTGCTGCTACCGAAAATGGATTAAGTGTTTTTCGTGATGCTCCAAATTTTCCTTATCCGCTTCCCATAAATAGTTATAACTTTGAAAATGGACTCTCTGTAAATGACATAACTAGTTTGCAAATTTCTGATGATGGCTATATCTTTTGCGGTAGTGATTTTGGCTTGGATTTTGTTCATATAGATTCTATGAGTATAGAAAATTCTTGGAGGTGTTTTAATTCAAGTAACTCCATATTCCCCAGTAGTATAGTTAATGATATTTCAGTAAGAGATGATAAGGTAGTTGTGGGGACAAGAGAGGGTCTTGTTGTTTCTGATTTCCCTAATTTTGAATGGATTGTTTATGATAGTTTTTTTGATCGTGATGATATTTCTATATTCCCAATTTATATTGATAATGCTCAGAATATTTTTGCAGGAATTGGCTATTGGGATGATGAAAAAATGGTAGTAGAAGACACAACTGATATTGCTATTTTCAAATTTTCAGATGGACAAATTCAAGAATTTTGGTGTGCTAAAGATATGAATATTAGCAATACTCAAATAATGGGTTTTGAAGAAATTGACGGAAATATTTTTGCATATACTTGGGGTGAAGGATTTTTTCAATTGGATGAGAATATTTCAGAATGGGAGCATAATAAACCAAACTGTATTGGCACAAATTTAGTAACGGATATTGAGATAGATAAAAATGATAAAATATGGATATCTAACGGAATTTATGGATTGGAATCAAATAGTAGATGTGCAAAAGGTTTATCGTGTTTGAGTGATGATAATTGGAAATTATACAACAAAGAACAATATCCAAACATAAAAACAAATAATATTTTAGACATTGAAATAGATGAAAATAATAAAAAATGGATAACTTGTTGGCAGTCAGATGAAATTGGAAATGGTGGAGTAACAGTTTTTGATGAAGAAAATGATTTTTGGCAAATATTGTCTGATTTATCTTCAACTTATTATACTTCGGCAACTTCTGATGAATATGATAAAATGTGGTTAAGTTCTTCTCAGTCAATGGATGTGGTTAATATAAATGATTTTAATGATATTGATGGATTTGAAACGCCAGCACAAGAGGGAATGGATAATTATGTTTGGTGTAGCTTGATTTCCGATAATAAAACCTATTTTGGTTATAATAGTTTTGGACTAAAATATTGGAATGCATCTACATTTCCTGAAACAGATGGAAATTTTTGGGAAGATGCACCTTCAAATGAATTGCAGGAAGGCAAAATCTATCAGATAGTAGAAAGTAAGGCAACCTCCGAAGAACAGATCTGGATTGCATCTTCTAGTGGTTTATTTATGTTTGATGGAACGGATTGGTTCAAATATGGTGTTCACATCAAAAAGAAGGTGTGGCAAAGTGGAGGATGGTATGATGAAGCAACTTCTGAATATTGGTATTTTGAAGGTCAAGAACGACTTTTTGGGGGGCAAAATACATATCCAACTGCACTTTTTGTCGATCCATTTGGTGTGATTTGGATTGGCACTCATGATGCTGGAATAACCGTTTATAATCTTGAGGAAAACATTTTTACAAATTACACTACCGAAAATTGCCCACTCATCTCAAACAGTATCACAGATTTTGCTTACAATCCCGTAAATTCTATCTTGTATATTGGTACAACTGATGGTTTGAATTCAGTTCAAATTGGTATTTCTCCAAATATGAATACTGAAACAATTCTGCATAAACCGATTATTTTTCCAAATCCATTTTCTCCAGAAAAGGGTGAAATCTTGAAAATTGAAAATTCAACTTCAACCATGATGCCAAAAGGTGATACGAAGTGTAGTATCTACAATTTGAATGGCGATTTGATTCGTATTTTAACAAAGAATGAATATCAACAATTTGAGTGGAATGGTACAAATAAAACTGGGCAAAAATGCAGTTCAGGAATATATTTTTACTTGATTTTTACGCCAGACGGACAAATCGAAAAAGGCAAATTTGCATTAATTAGATAAGGAATGAAAATGATAAATTTTTCAATTTTACAATTCCAAAGAGGGATGGAGCAAGAGTGGGACGAATTTGTTAAAAACTCAAATAACGGCACAATTTTTCAGTTAAGAAAATTTTTATCTTATCACGATGAAAGAAGATTTACTGACCATTCTCTAATCTTCAAAAAAAACAATAAAATAATTGCGGTTTTTCCCGCAGCTGAAATTTTGAGAAATGGAAAAAAAGTTTTACATTCTCATCCTGGTGCGAGTTACGGTGGATTTGTTTTCCAACATATTTCATTTGATGATGCAAAATATTTGATACAATCTCTCGAAAATTATTTGCAAAAAAATTCTTTTTCTGAAATATTTTATGTTCCAACTCCTTATATTTATTTCAAGCAAAATTGTGATACGCTGGAATATGCCCTAACTTGGAATGGCTTTGAAATCATTGAAAATTATATTTCAAGTTATATTGATTTAAAAGCTGATAAAAAAGATGTCTTGAAACAGGTTAGCACGCGAAAGCAACGATACATCAAAAGATTAATGAAAGAGAATCCACTGCATTTTGAATGGTGTAAAAATTATGAAGAATTTTATCCTATTTTAGTAAAGAATAAAAAAATATACAATGTTAAGCCAACACATACTTTAGATGAATTATTAAAATTGGATTTACTTTTTCCCAATCAATTTCATCTGCTAATACTCTATAATGACGATATACCTATCGGTGGCACTCTCAATATAGTTTCAAATTCTAATACTGCAATAATATTTTACAATATGATTGATTATGAGTTTAAATCTTTACAGCCAGCTACTCTACAAATATTTGAAACTATGAATTGGGCAAAAGAATACGGTTTATCATATTTAGATTTTGGTGTTTCTCAACTTCCTCAACATGAAAATCCTTTAACGCCGAATCCATCATTAATCAAATTTAAGGAACAATTTGGTTCAAGAGGAATGATTCGAAAAGCATTCCATAAAGAAATAATTATATGAAAAAAACAGTAGGCATAATTTTTCTTGGTGATTTTTTTGTAGATTCACGCTGTATTAATATTGTGGATAGCATTCTTAATTCTGGCAATGATGTTTGGGTTATTGATCTCAATAATAGTTCTTCTGAAAGTATTTATCATACTTCAAAAATTTATCATGTAAATCTAAAATGCAAAAAAAATAGTCCACTCCGATTTTTTTATTTTTACAAAAATGCATCTTCAATTTTGAAAAAACTTCACTTTGATATACTTATTTCTGGCGATTTATTTTCCCTTTCTTTGGTTTGTAAATATTATAAAAAGAAAATCAGGCTAGTTTACGATTCAAGAGAATTATATACAAAATTGGCGGGATTAGCAAAAAAACCTCTGAATCAAATTTTTTGGTCTTTTTTCGAGAAAATATTTATCAATAAAGTAAATGTCGTAATGGTAACGGCGATTAGTGATGAAGAATATTTAAGAAACCTTTATGGAAATTTGAATTATAAATTAATTAAAAATTTGCCACCAGAAAAATTTAAGCCTTTTAACAACAATAAATTACGGCAAATGTTGAAAATTGATAATAGCAAAAAAATTCTTTTATATGAAGGTGGTTTGCAAATAGGAAGAGGATTAAAAACGATGTTGAATCTTTTGCCATATTTAAAAAATTGTGTCGTCGTTTTAATCGGAAGTGGCTCTTTGAAAAACTCTTTATTAAATTATGCAACCGAAAAAAAAATATCTGACCGTTTTTTTATTGTTGATGCAGTTCCATATAATGAGCTATTAGAATTAACTGTCGGTGCAGATATTGGATTTGCACTAATCGAACCTTATAGTCAGAGCTATATCCAAGCTTTACCAAATAAATTATTTGAATATATTTTATCTGAGATTCCGGTAATTGTGAGTAATTTTCCTGAGATGAAAAAAGTAGTTGATAAATTCAAAGTTGGCAGAACAGTCGAACCTTATGATATTAAAAATCAGGTAAATGCGGTAAAACATATCTTAGAGAAAAATAATTATTTAGAATATATCCAAAATATTAAAAAATGTAGATTCGTATGGGAAACACAAGAAAAAACTTTGATAAACGAAGTTCTTTCATTGTAAAAAAGGAATAGATTATGTTAACCAAAAATCTCAACAATAATTATAAAGAATACTACGAAAAAGCATCATTTATTCCCCAACAAATAGATGAAGATGAATTGAGTTTATTTGCTAATTTGGTTCCCCCAAAAAATCCATTACAAATTCTTGATCTTGGTTGTGCGGAGGGATTACTTGCACTTCGATTAGCAAAAAAAGGACATCATATTACAGCAAGTGATATTTCGAAAAATCAATTGAAAAAAATAAGTTCTTTAGCAAAAAATAATAAAGTTAAAATTGAAACAACATATTGTGATATCGAATCTGATGTAAGTGTTTTTCCCCATAAATTTGATATAATTTTTTTTATGGATGTATTAGAACATTTAAAAAATCCAATTCAAGGATTGGAAAATATAAGAAAATTATTAAAGGCTGAAGGGATTTTATATTTGCACACTCCAAATGTAATGACGATATACCGAATTCTTCGCTATTTTATCAAAAGAAAATCTCATATTAATTATTTTAATTATGAAAAATTACAAAGTTTTCATTTTAATACTTATGATTATCTCACGATTGAGAAAACTATGAATTTTGTGGGATTGAAAGTGGAGAAAATTATTCCAACACAACTTACTATACCGAAAATAATTAAATCAAAATTTTTATCAAAATTATTTCCATTTTTTTCGGATACACTATTGTTAGAATGCACAAAATGTAATCCCATAAATATTGATAACCAAATCGCTTATTGGCGAGAAAAATTTGCAAATAATGCATGAAAAAATTATTTAATCGCATACTCGAATATTCAGCAGGAAATATTTTCAATAAATTCTTACTTTTGGCATTATTGCCAATTTATACTCGTGCAATGTTACCCGAAGAATACGCTATTTATACCAATTTGATGATATTTATTGCGATTGCAAATTTGATTTACATTTTGGGAATTCAGCAATCATTATTATCATATTTTCATCAAGTAAAGACGAACGATTATAGATATTCGTTAATTTCATCTATCTTTATTTTGCTTGTATTTGTGGGGTTTATTTTCTCATTTTTAGTCACATATTTCAGAGCGGAATTAGCCGTTCTACTCACACGAGATAGTCAAAATCAAAATTTATTTTATTATATCGCAATTATTCTGATGCTTGATGTAATTGGTAGCATTACCTTATCAATTTTGAATATTATGGAAAAATCAAAAGATTATATTTTGCTATCGGTTGTAAAAAATTCTATCCTAATTATTTTGGTTTTAATTGCGAAATTTACCAATAATCTTTCCGTAGAAACTCTTTTTCTTTATATTGCTATTTCGGCAGGAATTATGGCAATTTTTTCGGTAATAAAAATCGCTAAAATCCAAATAAAATTGGCAAAGAAATCAGCGAGTAGAATTAGATTTTCAACTGAAATAATCGGCAATCTACTCAAGTTTGGTTTACCGATGATTCCAGCTACGATGGCGATGTTACTGTTGCACATCGGCGATCGTTATATGCTTACTTATCTTTCAGAAAAAGGACTTTTTGACACTGGGATTTATGCCGTTGGTTATCGCATCGGAATGATTATGATTTTTCTGAATTCAATCGTGAGTTTAGTCTATTTCCCTTATGCAATGCGGATTGC
>CAYQOZ010000041.1:0-12144 GCA_964419355.1 uncultured Candidatus Cloacimonadota bacterium
ATTTGAGACCCAATGTGTCTAATGTTTTTACAGCCATTTTTTTCTCCTTTTTTTTAATTTAGAATGAGAATGTAAGGTCTGAACCACCGGCACGAACCACAAAAGTAGTAGCACCAACAACTTCGCAACCTTCCATCATATCCTCTTCTTTTAAACCATGAACATCGAAACCTAATTCGCAAATAAGAAATTTGGCATCAAGCATTTTTAAACCATCAATCATTTCCATCAAATCTGGTAAATTTTTTGCTTTTTCGTTTACTTTTTCTAATCCACCTTTAACGAAAGCTGGAAGCGCTGATGGTAAAATAAAGAATATTACTTCATCCCCAGTTGCTGCTGCCGAAACTCCGATTGTTGCCGCCGGAAAAATATTACTAACTTCCGGTCCATTGATTGTGATTGAAACTTTGCCCATAAAATTTCCTCCTTTTTATGTCTCGGCAAAAATAAAAATGCAGTCTTATTGTCAATTAAAACATTGTCCTAATCATAATCGTAATTGTGAAAGGTTTGGTTTAGTCAGAAAAAATTATTTTGGAAAGTCTTTACCGTATTTGGATATCCATTCAAAAGCTGCTTCTTTATTCGACAATTCCCTGCCTTCATTCGTCAAAACTTCTTTTTTGTAATGCTCAATATAACAAACTTGTTCTACCATTCGCATTCGAAATTTTGTGGTTGTATCTAAAAATTGAACACCAATTTTGTAACTATTTTCAATCTTTTCACACCAAGCAACTACTGCTTTGATTTTGTATTCCAAATTGATAATGGGAATATCGATTACAATTTCAGTATTATTTTCCAAAAATTTATCTGATAAAAAACACAATCCACCAACACTAATATTTTCCAATTGCTTTTTGGTATGTTTGGTCTTATTCTCAATGTAATAATGAATGGGAATATTCGACGGATGTCTGATGTATTTTCTCATTTTCTTCCCCTAAAATTTGTGTATCACATCCACAGAATACCTTTATTTTGTCAATTTATTTCTGCTGTAGTCACACTTAATCACAATATAAACATATTTTTCTACAAGAACTTTAGTTTAAGAGAATAAAACATTTGACGACAAATCATTCATTTATTTTGTTGAAAACAATCAAGGAGAAAAATGAAAAAAATCATCCTGTTTTTATTCTTATTTATCATCGTTTGCAAATCGGAAAGTGATGGACTAACCATCCACCTTTGGCATCAAATGGAACCTGCAAAACGACCTCTTCTCAAAGAATTAATCACAGAATTTGAGACAGAAAATCCCGAAATTCAAGTTATCCAACTTCAAAAGGGAACCGAAGAACTTCGCACCGGATTTCAAGCAGCAGCGGCTTTTACGGGTGGTGGACCAGAAATAGTTTACGGTCCAATGGACCAAATTGGACCATTTGAAGTGATGAAATTGAAGAATAGCGAAAAAAGCATCATTACACCTTTAGAAAATATTTTTTCTGATGATTTCTTTGAAAAATTTAGCGAAAATGGATTAGTAAAATATAAGGGTCATATTTATCAAATCGCGGATCGGCTCGGAAACCATTTGGCACTTGCATACAACAAAAAATTATTTGCAGAAGTTGGTTTAGAAAATCCTCCGCAAACCATTTCTGAACTGATTGACTTTGGCAAAAAACTAACAAAAGACATTGATGGTGATGGGAAAATTAATCAGTGGGGCTTGGTTTGGAATTATAGTGAACCATTTTGGTTTGTGCCATTTTTTGGAGGATTTGGCGGAGAAATTTTCGATGAAAATAATCAACCACAATTAAATTCTCAAGCAGCAATTGACGCATTTCAACTCGTTTTGGATATGCGTAATGTTCATAAAATAATGCCACAAGAATGCGATTACGACATTGCTGACAACAAATTTAACCAAGGTAAAGCGGCAATGATAATCAACGGTGATTGGTCGTGGGGAAAATATATTGAAAGCGATAAAGTAGATTTTGGTTTAACCAGAATTCCATTTGTAGAAAAAACTGGAATGTGGTCTTCGCCAATGATTTCTGCAACTGGCTATTCGATAAATTCCACCACGAGCGGAGAAAAATTGGAAGCGACAAAAAAATTAGTAGAATTTCTCACTTCCGAATATGCACAAAAGAAATTTTCCGCAAAACACAAATCCATTCCTTCACTCACAACTTTGCAGCAAAATCCAGATTTTATGAACGATACCGTTTTGAAAGAATCTGCCAAGCAAATTGCCGTCGGCCAGCTGATGCCGATGATTCCCGAAATGCGCGCAGTTTGGGATGCGATGCGTCCAGCTTTACAAAATGTTATCGGTGGACAGATGACACCGCAAGAAGCCGCTAATTATCAACAAAAACTTGCAATCGAAAAAATCGCTTCAATGTATGGTGAATCAACAAAAGTTAGTGCAAAAAAATCTAATATTTTGGAGAACATTCTTTTTGGAATCGCAATTTTAGTGGGATTGTATTTGACCTATATTTTCATCTTCAAGTTTATTCTCGTTCTGCTAAAAAATCCAAAATCAATCGAAACGGGGAAAAGCAGATTCGCTGTATTTATGGCATTTCCGGCAACTTTAATTTTATTTGGAGTGGTCGTTTATCCATTTTTTTACAACGTTTATCTATCATTCACAAACATGAATATGACAAATGTGAATAGCCCGGAGGTGATCGGATTTTTGCAATACGCCAAAGTATTTTCTGAAACTATATTTTATTCTGTTTTCTTCAAAACTTTAATTTGGACGATTGTTAATGTATTTTTCCATGTTGTTTTGGGTGTAATGCTGGCAATTTTATTAAATCGCAAACTTCCCGGCAAAGCAATTTTTCGTGTTCTTCTAATTTTGCCTTGGGCTGTTCCGCAATACATCACAGCTCTTACTTGGCGCGGAATGTTTATGTCGGATACTGGTGCAATTAATTTGCTGTTAACAAAAATCGGATTGAATGCTGTAAATTGGCTTTCCGAACCGACAGCCGCTTTCATAGCCTGCATTATCACCAATATTTGGTTAGGATTTCCTTTTATGATGATGATTGCGTTGGGCGGTTTGCAGTCAATTCCAAAAGAATTATATGAAGCGGCTGATATTGATGGAGCTTCGGCTTGGAGCCAATTTAAAAATGTTACCATTCCACTTTTGAAGCCGGTAATGATTCCAGCAATTACGCTTGGAATAGTTTGGACTTTCAATAATTTAAATGTAATGTGGCTCGTGAGTAGTGGTGGACAGCCGGCGGATCACACGCATATTTTGGTTTCGTATGTTTATCGGGCTGCGTTTAATCTCTATCGTTACGGCTATGCTGCCGCATTCTCGATGATAATATTTGTCGTTTTGGTTATTTTTAGCATCACTTTTATGAATAAATCTAAAGTTGCGGAAAAGACGGTTTAGGTGAAATAATATGAAAAAAAATAGAAACTACATAATAATTTATCTGATAATCTTTATTTTTGTGATAATTTCAATTTATCCTATTTTGCGGGTTTTAACAATCTCTTTACGACCGGGCGATAACCTTTTGAATGAATCTTTACGCATCATTCCAAAAGATGCCACCTTCGATAACTACATAAAACTTTTCACCGAAAAGCCTTTTTTGATTTGGGTTAGAAACAGTATTTTAGTTACACTTGTTGTTACGATTGTAGGTGTGATATTAGCTTCTTTTGCTGGATATTCTTTCTCACGATTCAAATTTCCGGGTAGAAAAGCAGGACTTTTGGGATTGTTGGTAACACAGATGTTTCCGGCTACGATGCTTCTGCTTCCGCTTTTCATAATGATTTCAAAATTGAATTTAATAAACAGCTTTTTGGGATTGATAATTATGTATTCAGCTTCTGCTTTGCCTTTTTGCATTTGGTTGATGAAAGGCTATTACGACACAATTCCCATCAGTCTGGAAGAATCTGCCATGATGGATGGTGCCAATAAATTTTTTGCTTTTAGAAAGATAATCCTGCCACTTGCGGCACCGGCTTTGGTAATAACCGCTCTATTTTCGTTTATGACTGCTTGGAATGAATATGTCGTGGCGGCACAGGTTCTTTGGTATGATAATATGTTCACAATTCCGCTTGGTCTAAAAAGTTTGCAAGGAAATATGACGACCGAATGGGGAATGTATGCTGCAGGTGCTTTACTAATCAGCATTCCGGTAATTATCCTATTTTTATCATTGAGTAAATGGTTAGTTTCTGGCTTGACATTAGGAAGCGTCAAAGAATAAGAGAAACATCAAAAAAAATACTCGAATAAAAAGGAGAGAACGATGAAAAAGGTTTTGAGTTTATTAGTTATTTTAGGATTGGCAACATTTGTTGTTGCAGTTGATATTACATTCAATTGTAATATGAACCAACAGATTGAATTGGGGAACTTCATTGCTGCAACAAACATAGTTGATGTGCCAGGAAGTTTTAACGGTTGGAGCGGTGTAAATGTGCTATCAGACGATGATGAAGATGGCATTTATTCAATCACAATTAATGATTCTACTTCAAGTTTTGAAGTTGGTGAAACCATCGAATTTAAATTTCGCATTAATCAAGATTGGGATAACGCTGAATTTCCGGGTGGTTCAAACAGAACTCACACCGTTGTAGATGGCGAAAACATTCTTGATTATTGGTATAATGATGAAGAACCACAAACGGTAGAAGTTCCCGTTACTTTCACACTTTATGACGAAAGTGAGCTTTATCAAGACATCAAATTAAAAGGTGATTTTGACGAATGGATTTTGCATCAAACTTACGATGATGGCACAAATGGCGATGAAGTTGCAGATGACCACATTTGGACTTGTGTTGTAGATTCTGTTCCAAATGGAAGCTGGGAATGGGGTGCTCTCGAAGATGACGGCTCTCAATGGGGAATTTGGTTGATTGATGGTGAAAATATTCAGTTTGAAGTTAATTCTGACGGCGAAATTAGCGGACAAACACATTACGATATTCCAATTCCAGCAGACGATTTAACGCAAGATGTTACGGTTACTTTCCAAGTTGATATGTCAGTAGTAGGTGCAGATACTCTCGGCGTTTTCGTCGCGGGTTCGTTCAATGATTGGAATGAAAATCAAGTGGAATTAAGCGATGATGACCTTGACCAAATTTATACAGTTGAAATAACATTTGCCGAAGGTGAAACATCATTTATCGAATACAAATTTGTTAATGGTGAAGATTGGGAATTTATCGAAAATCGCAATTTATTGATTGATGACACAAATTCAACGATGCTTCTTGATGTTGTTTATTTCGATGATGAGAGTAGTTCAATTGAAAATTCTGAATTAGAAATTGCTAATTATAGTCTTTCAAATTATCCAAATCCTTTCAATAATGAAACTACAATTTGTTTTGATATTTCTCGCGAAATTGCAGAGAATGCAAAAATTGAAATTTTCAACATTAAAGGTCAACTTGTGAAACAATATTCGATGTTTAATAATCAATCTACAATTATTTGGAATGCAAAAAATCAAACTTCGGGTGTCTATTTTTACAAATTAACTGTTGATGGTAAAACAATTGCCACTCAAAAAATGATTTTACTAAAATAATGCGAAAGATAATAATTACACTTTTCCTAATTTCCATTTCACTCTGTTTTGCCGAAACCGAAGCAGATTTGAGTAATCGCATTATTATCGATGGAATTAGCAATGAATTTTCCACCGATGAAGAAATTTTGTGCGATTCTGTTGGCACACTTTTGGAATCGCCCAACGATTCATTTTGGGGCGAACACAACGATGTGAAACAAATCAAAGCAACTTGGGATGAAAACTATCTCTACCTTGCGGTCGATGCTTGTAGCTGGGATAATAACGTTCTATTTTTTATCGACATTTTTGATGATTACGGTATTGAAGATATGAGCGAATTAAATGCGTGGCAACGCTCTTTCAAATTCTATAATTTCAATCCAGACTTTTTTGTGGGAACTTGGGATACCAATGACACTCCTCAATTTTGGAAAGTTCAAGAAAATGGCTCAATGACGGTGGAACAAGAAGAAAATTTTGACGCAGCTGCAACTTTTAATACTGGCAATCTTGACGGAGCAATGGAAATAAAAATTGCGTGGAATACGCTATATTACAGCGATGAGCGTTCAATGCAAAATTATCCAAACATCAAATTATTAGCGTTAATAACTGGAAATAGCGATTTTTCGAGTGGTCCCGACTGTGCCCCCGATAATCTCGCTGGAATGACCGATGATGCCGCTCAAATGATTGTCCTAGATAATTATGCGGAAATCTTGATAGACGAAGACGAGAACGGTGAAGCAGATTTAGGTATCGAACCAAATAAACAAACTACCTTTTTGAAACGACCTCCATTCGAGGCAATGCCACTCCTAATTCAAAATGTGATTTTTGCAAATGGAGAAACTTTTGCGACATCATTAAATGAAGAAATTTTCTTTACACTCGAAACAAATCGTGGCTCTGAATTTGATGTTGAGATTTTTGATTTGAATGGTAAATTTATCAATTTTGCAGAAAGCACAGGTATTTTAAACTGGAAATGGGACGGCAAAAATGAAAACGGAAATTTCGTGTCGTTCGGGATTTATATTTTGCGTTTTATTGCAGACTCTGGTGAAGTAAGCCATAAAGAAGCAGTGGTGGTAATTAAATGAGAAAAATAATTTTAATGATAATGTTACTACCAATTTGCCTCTCGGCAAACTTTATTGGTTTAAATAACGGAGCGCGTGCACTCGCGATGGGAAATGCGTATGTCGCCCTGTCTGACGAGCCAACTGCAATTTTTTTCAATCCAGCAGGATTGGCACGAGCCAATAAATTTCACTTATCTGCATCTCACCAAAATCTTTTTGGATTAACCAATTTATCGAATGATATGGTCGCAATTTTTTTTCCCACACCAATTTTCAGAACGGGAATTGCTGCTCAGCAAATTAATCTGTTAGATACCTATTCAGAACAAATTTTCTATCTCTCTGTCGCTGGAATTATCCGACTGCGAAATATTCCAATTCGTTTTGGAACTTCAGTAAAATATGAATCTGCTAAAGTTGAAAACTACGAAAATACTGATAATCCCACAAATTTTGATTTAGATTTTGGTATTTTAATTGATTTTACGGAAAATATTTTTGGAGGATTTTCGGTAAAAAATTTATTAGAACCCAAATTTCAGTTCATCTCTGAAAGTGAAAAATTGGAACGAAAATTCACCGTCGGAATTTGCTATAATTGGCGAAATTCCGTCAATTTTCTTGCTGATTATATTTGGCAAAAAAATGAAAAACAGTGGAATTTTGGTGGAGAGATGTGGTTTTATGATATTTTTGCGGCACGGCTTGGTGTATGCGGTGAAAAATTAACGGCAGGTTTTGGGTTAGACACAAACAGTTGGTCGGTTGATGGTGCTGTTTTTGCACACGAACAGCTAGGAAGCACCTACCGTATCTCACTTGGTCTTAAATTTGGAGGAGACAAATGAAAAAACTATTTTTACTCTCTCTTCTTTTCTCCACGTTTGCACTTTCCGCCATCAATATGGAAGGTTATTTTGAAAGTCAATTCGGTAAAACCTATGAATCGGATGCGTTTGAATGGAATATGTGGGACCCAAATTTTTATGTAGAAACAAGATTATTCGGAAACCCAGTTTCAAACTCCGATTTCTATCTGAAATTTTACGCTGAAAAAGATTATAATGAAGCCGAAAATCCGCTTGCCGTTTTTTCGGAAGGACACATCAGTTTTCGACAAGATAAAGATGGTAACGGTTTTAGCACCACCTTTTTCACGCGTGAAAGTAACCATTATTGGTTAGATAGTTCGATGCTCAATTTAATCAATACTGGCTCTGTAAATAATGATGGCAACGGTCAAGGCGTTCGGCTTGATTTGTGGCATTCTCACAACGGCAGTATGAGTTACCTTTTCTCCGATTTCTCTCAAGGCGGTGGTGATGATATTCACCTTTTCCGCTATCGACAATCGCTTCTACAAAACAAAATAAATACTGGATTGTTCTTCCAGCGTAAATATTATGCTTCCGGAAATTTGCAGGAATATAATCAAGTTATTGCACACGATTTGAAAATTAGATTTAATCGCTACTATTTTGCTACTGAATTTGCCATCAGCGATGTGCCAAGCGATTCTGTAATTACAAATACGACCAATAATTATGAAGCTGAGGATTTTTTCAAATCTAATGTTGCTCTAAAATCGGAATTCAGTGGTTTGCGATTGGGAACACCAAATTTTGGATATTGGTTTGTAACGCCGGGAATTTTTGCTTACGGAAATACTTTCCAAAATTATATGGGTGATAATCAGTCAAACAGCTTTGGTTACTGGATAAATTCATATTATTTAGTGCCACAAAGAGCAATAACTTTAACGGTAAATTACAACCATTCTCAAAAAATCGTGGCAGACACAGTTTATACAGATTCCATAAATTTTGAAGAGAGATTTGAACCTACGAAAAATCTTTTTGCAGAAGTTTACATTGAATTTGTGAACGGTTTCAAAGGAAAAATTTCTTTCAATAAAAAAGATGAAAAGTGGCAGGGAAATTCTTACAAACACTACGATTTTTTCTCCGAACTTTCGGTAGAAAATCATCTAGCAAAGTTACTTACCCAATTCAAAATCAAAGATTTGGGCGAAACTCTAGAAAAACACATTGTCGGCATTGAGCTTAGCGTCAATCTCACCGATAAATGGCGTGTCTTTACGCGTGGCATGATAGCCAACGACAGAGTTGGAGCACGCCACAGTATTTTTGGTGAGATCCAATACAGATTGAGCGGAAACACCGAATTATACTTGCAATACGGTCCCAACTGGTGGGGGCAATACGGTCTCGTAAACGATGATAGTTTTGCTTCTTCTGGGGAAATGAAAAAAGAATTAAAATTAATGATAAAAGGTTGGTTTTAGATGAAAAAAATCATAACATTACTCACACTACTCATTCTTGTTACATTAAATGCCGTAGAAATCACGAAAATGGGCGTTCGGTTTTCCTATGAAGACGAAAATGCACAATCGGTTTTTCTTGCCGGCAGTATGAACGATTGGAACACGACTGCAACTCCGATGAAACAAAATGACGAAGGTATCTGGGAAGTTATTTTGAAATTGGATTCTGGTAAGTATATTTACAAATTTGTGGTCGATGGAAATTGGCAATTCGATCAAGATAATTCCAATTTTGAAGAAGACGGTTACGGTGGTTCAAATTCTGTAATTGAGATTGATGCTGACGGGAAATTTGTCGCCAAAAAAATTGTTAAACAAGACGGTGTAAAATCAAATTTCAATCCAAAAGTATATTTTAAAGGACGCTATCTTGTTGATAATATTTTTTCAAAAAATGAGACAGACTATTTTATGCTAGATAAACCAGAACACGATTTGAATTTCGGAATTAAAATCAAATTCAACACGAATTTCGAAGGTTACACGGTTCTCAATGTGAATAACACCAAAGAGGGAAGCGAAATGTGGAAAACACATTTCAACTATAAACGCACCTATTTGAAGATGAAAAGCGATTGGTTCAATTTTACGGCTTTTGATAATTTCGGAATTTTCAAATTTGATGACCCACTTCATATTGTGGGCGATATTGGTGATAGTGGCTATAATTTCGGCTACGGTTTTCGCGGTTTTCAATCCGAAACATCAAATCTGTTTTCAGATAAAATCTCAAGTTTAGTGCCACTTTCGTTAAAAGCAAAAATTCTCTATTCTGATAGAATCACCGACAATGAAGATGACATTTCAGCGATGCGAGTGAAACTGGCATCCGAAAATAATGATGCCGAAAAAATAGTGTTTGGCGCTTCTGCTTACAAATACACTACCAAACTTTCCGATACCGTTATCCAAAATCACGATAATTACGAAATTGATTTGAGTTACATCAAAGATTTTTATCAACCCGGTTGGAAAGATGCGATGAAATTTGAACTCTTTGCAGAATATTCAGCTTACGAAAATTCAGATAAAGACAGCATTAAATCGGTTTGGATGGAAGGTGATGCTATTTATTTAGGATCTTCTTTGCAATTCCCTGCCGTACTGGAAATTTATGCAAATTACCTCAAAAATAATTTTATCTTAAATTCCGAATCAACTTGTCGCGACAGATATGAGTTTGGTGCAAATTTTGAACTCAATAATTTTGAGTGGAACTTGAATGGCAAATTTTGGCAAAATACTCTTTCAAACAGTTTAAATTGGACAGACTATTTCAAGTATGTAGAAAAAACTGATTGTAATGGCCGCTGGTTTCAGGAATATTCGGAAGTGCCTTTTGAAAAATATACAATTTTAGGTTATGAAAGTGGATTTTTATGGGAATCGAATTTAAACTATAAATTTGAAGTAAAAAATCACAAATTTGAAACCATTCTCAAAAATAAATTTGCCCATCATGATTTGCTCACAGAACCAAAATTTATTGAAAATATTATTGTCCTAAAATACAATCTTTCAAACAAATGGAAATTAAAAACAGATACTAGAATTCCATATTACAACGATGATTTTCTCGGTTTGAAAACAAGCTTTTCTGATGATGAAGATGTGTTTATTTCCAACTATTCTGAAATTGCTTACCATCTTTCCGAAAATGTTTGGGTCGCTCTCGGTTACGGCGTAAATCCAACCACAATCAGTTCTGTTACTGATGAATTTTCTTCTAAAGGAAGAGAAAGTTACTTAAATAATGCTGGCGAACTTTCTCAGCACATCGAAGACTTTTACGGTGGTTTGGGCGAAAAAATACGCAACGCAGAAATGCAATTGAAAAATGAGCAATGCATTGCACTTCGTGCGGTTGTAACTTTTTAGGTGAAAAGATGAGAATATTAAAATTAGTTTTAATTGTGTTTCCAGTAATGCTTTTTGCGAATCAAAATAGTTTTTACCAAACTGCACGAAATATCTATAAAATTCAATCACCTTTCGGTGAAGTTATGGCAGCACCATTTACTACTTTGGGTAACATATCATCTAAGGGTGGATTTTCAATGAATTTCATCAAAAAACGACTTTCGCCTCCTAAAAAAATTAATGGTGGAATTTTATTTCAGTATGAAGCACCGTCAGCAAGACAAGTAAATCTCGCTGGCGATTTTCCTGATAATCAATGGCTGAAAGATGGTCTAAAAACAGATGCAATGTATGACGACGGCACAAATGGAGACAAAACTGCCGGTGATGGAATTTGGTCAATATTGAAACCACTTACGGCTGGTAGATATGAATATAAATTCGTGGTTGACCGCAATTCGTGGTTTGTAGACCCAAATGGACTCGAAACGACAGATGACGGTTATGGTGGCAAAAATTCCATTCTAATCGTAAAATAAAAAGGAGAAATTTTATGAAATATTTTATTTTTTTCGCTATGTTTTTAATTATTTTTGGATGTTCCGAAACCCCTAATGATGTGCCGATAGACAGCTATCGTGAAGTAACTTTTCATGTTGACATGAGCAATGAAGAATTATCTGAAAATGACACAATTGCAATTTTCATTAATTCTAATTTTGTTGAGATGTTTGATGAAAACGATGACGGCATTTATTCTATTATGTTCGAAAATTTAATTCTCGGCAGAACTTATGAATATCGGTTTGCAATAAATAACACCTTGGAGGTTCTGGATGGAAATAATCGTACTTTTACTGTTCAAGATGAGAACAATGTCATTTTAGATGTTTACAATGAGCTCAATCCGACAACGGTTATTTTCAAAGTTGATATGAATAACGCTCCCTTCAATCCAGATGAAGATACAGTAGATGTTCCGGGAAATTACAATGATTGGAGCGAAAATAATCCGATGACCGATGAAGATAATGATGGTGTCTATGAAATACATCTTTCAACTATTGAAATCGGATATGATTTAGAATACAAATTTAGAATAAATTTTGATTGGGACACAGCAGAATTTGATGGTGGTGCAAACAGAACTCACACTGTTGTTCAAGGTGAGAATCTACTTTCTCACACTTATGACCAACCATAAAAAAATAAAGGAAAATAAAATGAAAAACATAATTTTAATTTTAATTGGATTGTTGATATTAACCGGTTGTGCAACACTCGGTTTTGGTGA
>CAYQOZ010000042.1:0-12124 GCA_964419355.1 uncultured Candidatus Cloacimonadota bacterium
AAAATAACTTTGGGCTGAAGCTTGGTGAAACTCTCATCAAGCTCGGCTATCTTACTGAAAAAGATTTGCTGGAAACTCTACACGAACAACTTGAGTGTCAGGTTGTTAATGAGAATGAACTTTTGGATTTGGATGAAAATATCGTAAAACTCATTCCGGAACCTTTCGCGACTGAAAATAGAGTAATTGCGATAAAAGCAGAAGCAGGTTCAATCGTTGTAGCAATGACAGATCCAGAGAATATATTCATTCAAGATAGTTTGAAAAAAATTATTGGTAAACCTATCCAATCCATTTTAATTGGCGAAACAACACTTACCGATACACTTGAAAAATACTACAAAAGCATTCGAACAACTTCGCAAGTGGAAGATGCAGTCGATAATTTTGAATTTGTTGCAATCGATGAGGATGAGAATGAAATTTCCATAGATTCACAAGCCGATGCCGATGCACCGGTTGTGAAACTGATAAATCTCATCATTACCGAAGCGATAAAATCAAACACTACCGATATTCATATCGAGCCATTGACGAAGAATACGCGAGTTCGTTTCCGTATTGATGGTGCATTACGCGAAGTGATGTCTCCACCTATCGGAATGCACGCCGGCTTGGTTTCCATCGTGAAGGTGATGTCAAAATTAAATATTGCCGAACGCAGATTACCGCAAGATGGTCATATCTCTTTGAAGACTGCTGTCAAAAGCGTGGATGTGCGTGTCTCCATAACACCTACCGTAACGGGCGAGAAAGTCGTTATGCGTCTTCTCGATAAGGGTGAATTTGGATTTAATTTGGAAACATTGGGTTTCAATGATGAAAATTTAAATATGTTCAAAAAATGGATTCATCGACCTTACGGAATTATCGTTGTTTCTGGCCCGACCGGAAGTGGTAAATCGACAACATTACACGCCGCTCTCAAAGAGATTAAGAATATCGAAACTAATATTGTAACGGTGGAAGATCCGGTGGAATATCGTTTGGATGGAATCACTCAAATTGAGACGAATTCCAAAATTGGTCTTACTTTTGGAAAATCTCTTCGTTCGGTGTTGCGTCAAGACCCAGACATAGTTCTCATCGGTGAAATTCGTGATGAAGAGACAGCCGATATCGCGATTAAATTTTCGTTAACCGGACATTTAGTGTTTTCCACATTGCACGCAAATGATGCTGCTTCGACAGTTACGCGTTTGATAGATATTGGTATCAAACCGTATTTAGTGGCTTCTTCAATGAATCTTGTGATTGCACAACGACTTGTGCGTAAAATTTGTGAAAATTGTAAAACAGATTATTCACCGACAAATGAAGAATTAATGGAAGCTGGAATTAGTGTAGAAGAAGCAAAGGATATTAATTTCAAAATTGGAACTGGTTGTGTCCATTGCGATAGCACTGGCTATGCTGGTAGAACCGGTATTTTTGAAATATTGGAAGTAACTACGAAAATCCGAAAACTTATTTTTGAAGGTGCAAATCAAGATTTGATTTATGAAGCCGCTCTAAAAAATGGTATGCATAATCTAAATGAAGGTGCAATTCAAAAAATGAAACACGGATTAACAACGATAAAAGAAGTGATTAAACTAACCGTTTCGGATTAAAAAGGATAATTTATGGCTAATTTTCAATATACGATAAAAGATGTAAAAGGTATTCGCGTTGAAGGTTCAATTAAAGCAAATAATATCGACGAAGCAGTAGATAAACTTTCCAACGAAGGTGCAACAATTATCTCTATTAAATCGATGGATGAAGGTGCTTTTAAAGGTAATTTGTCGCTGTTTGATAAATTTATGCTTGCTGTTTACAAAATCAGAACGAGCGTTAGTTTGAGGACTTTAGTGTTCTTCACACGACAACTTTCTACGATGTTTTCGGCTGGTCTTACCATCGAAAAATCGCTCACAAATCTTGGTGACGAAGAGAAAAATAAGAAATTTCAAAAAGTTTTGAGAAAATTATCAGACGACATTCGTAAAGGTTTCAGTTTGTCTGAAGCGATGGAACAACATCCGGGTGTTTTTAATCCACTTTACATTTCACTCGTAAAAGCCGGTGAAAAATCTGGAACGCTTCATACAGTTTTGGATAAACTTTCAGAATATTTGGAAAAAGTGGAAGATACTCGCCGAAAAGTTGGTTCCGCGATGATGTATCCAATTTTCATTTTGGCGTTCACACTTTTGGTGGTTTGGGGATTATTCTATTTTGTAATTCCAATGTTCTCTGATGTTTACGATAGTTTTGGTGCAGAATTACCAATACCCACACAAATTGCAATTGCTGTTAGTAATTTTATTACAAACAATGTTTTCTTTGCAGTTCTCATTCTTTTTGCGATTGCGTTTTCCATTTTCATATTCTATCTTTCTGATAAAGGTCGATATGTACTTGATAAGTTTTTGATAAATTTACCAGTAATTGGAACGCTTTTACGCAATTCTATTATGAGCAAATTTTCCCGAACTTTCAGCATCTTGATGTTTTCAGGTGTTCCAATTATGGAAACGATGGAACTCGTGGAAAATGTGGTGCAAAATGCCGTTGTAGAAAACGCGGTTAGAAAAGCACGAATTATGGTTAAAGAAGGTTATAGCGTTGCAGGTGCCTTCAAGAAAACGGGTGCATTTCCACCCACGTTATTGCAACTAATTGCCACTGGTGAAGAGACGGGAGATATGGACAGTTTGCTCGGTAAAGCGGCTGATTTCTTTGAGAAATTGGTAGATTCGGTGGTTGATCGTTTAACCTCACTCATCGAGCCGATTCTCATTATTTTGATGGCTGGAATGGTGGGAACAATTATTGTGGTTATCTATTTGCCGATTTTCAATCTCGGTTTAGCGATGACTTCTGGCATGAAATAAAAAAAATAAAACCCAAACTGCTCAGCAGTTTGGGTTTTTTTTATGATGATATATTTTTTCATTTCTCTTTTTGCCCTCGCTTTCGGTAGTTTTTTCAATGTCTGTATCGTGCGTATTCCACAAAAACAATCGTTAATTTCGCCTTCCAATTGTCCAAAATGTAACCACAAAATTACAAAATTACAGAATATCCCCATTTTCAGTTATCTGCTTTTGAAAGGCAAATGCAAAAATTGTGGTTTTAAAATTCCACTTCACTATTTTTTGGTCGAACTCTTGACGCCGATAATTTTTATTTTGCTCTATTTGAAATTTGGTTTAACGCTGGACTTTGCAAAATTTATCATTTTTTTTTCGTTCGGAATTATTATTTTTTTTATCGATTATTTTCACCAATTAATCCCGGATAAATTGTCATTACCCTTAATTTTGCTTGGTTTTATTTTTGCGTTTATAGCGAAAGAATACACGCTGATTTTGGGTGCTATTTTTGGTTTTGGTTTTTTCTACATCCTTGGTTATCTCTTTAAATATTTTACCAAAAAAGATGGCATCGGTGGTGGCGATATTAAGCTCATTACTGCGATTGGCGCATTTTTTGGTTTGAGTGGTGTTATTTTTACGATTATCGTTTCGGCGATAATTGCACTCATATTTTTGCTCTCAATTGGTTACGATAAACGCAAATATTTTCCGTTTGGACCTTTCTTGATTTTCACCTCTTTTCTTCACACAATTGTGGGAAGCACAATTTTATCACTTTACTGGAACTTATTTTTGTAAGTTCTCTTTTTTTTGTAAATCAATTTAATTAACAATCCATAATAGAACTATTAAATTATAATAAGTATATGTTTATTTTGATGAAAATTCTATTCTGAAAAATAAAATTAATCCTATCTAAAATACAGAAATATTAATCATAACACGTTGCAATTTAATGAGATACAATAATATTTTAATTCAAAGTTAAGTTTTGGTATTGATATTGCTTTATATTGTTTGTGTTTGTCAAAAATAAATTGGTATTCGTAAATTGTTCAAAAATAGAACGAGGAGATATTATGAAAAAAATAATCATACTTTTTATTGTGACAGTTATGTCTTTTGGTTGCAATAAAAAAATCAAGGAGGCACAAACGAACGCAAATATTTTTCGATATATAAATTCGCATACTGGAAAAAATGTTATGCTGAATGAACACATTTGGGTCAGGTTTGTGAGAAGTATGGATGGCAAAAATGAAGGTGATTTTGAAGAAAATGTATTCAGTTTTTCACCAACTATTGCCGGTAAAACAATTTGGCGAAATTCGCAAATTTTGGAATTTATTCCAGAAAAATCATTTGAAATGCGAAAAGAATATAACTGTAAATTTGATTTGAATTCAATCTTGCCTGATTCAGTTAATCTTGCACCACTCGAATTTGATTTCACTGTGATTGGGCGAGATTTAATGACATTTAATGCGGAATTTGTTCATGCAGATTCTCATCACGAAAGCTTATGTTATCAAGGTAAAGTCGAATTTAGTATACCAACAACATTGAAGAATGTGAAAAAAGCTCTCTCTTTGAAAAGTGGTAAAAAAACAATTTCATTAGAAATTGAGGGGGAAAAAGGAGATTACTTCTTTAAGTCAGAAATAATTAAGAGAGATGATGCCGAAAAACAATTCGCACTCAAAATAGATAAAAAATCTCTAAATTTAGCAGACGATTTTGAACGCAATTTCAGTTTAAGTTCTCTCAAAGAGATGAAATTGGTAAATATTTATCGAGAAGAAGCTGGAAATAATCTTTCAATTGTGCTCGAATTTTCCGATGAAATAAGCAACAAGCAGGATATCACCGGATTAATTTCCATTCAACCTTATCAGAAAATAGATACAAAAAAAATAGGAAAAAAAATCATTGTAAGTGGTGATTTTTGCACAGCTGAAGAATATACAGTGATTGCAAGTGCTGGTATTTCCAATAAATTTGGTATTAAAACAGCAAAAGAGATAAAAAAAATTGTTCAGTTTAATGACCGTAAACCACAAATAATATTTTCTAATAATGGAATGTATTTACCCTCCTCAAAAAATAACAAAATTTATTTTAGAACTATGAATTTAGGAATTGTAAACCTTGAAATAACTAAGGTTTACGAATCTAATGTTGGCTTTTTTATTCAAGCTGAAAAACTAAATAGTTCTCAGAATAGAACTGACGATTACAGTAGTTGGCGTGGTTCAAACATCAAAAGAACAGGACAAATAATTGTTGATAAAAAACTCAAAATTGGGGAAATTAAAAACAGATGGTTACAACACGAACTCGATTTGACAGATTTGATAGAGCCGGATGAAAAAGGATTATTTGTTATCAATCTTTCTTTTACTAAAGATGATATTCTGTATGAAAATGCTTCCGAAATCTCCAACAAATATGGTTCTGATTATTATACCAATCCCCTAAAATACGGCTACTATTATAATCATGCGAATGCTGTTAAACCACTGATAATTAGTGATGTCGGGCTTACTTACAAAGAAGCTAATAATCAACATGTTGTTATAGTTAATAATATTTTGACAGTTAAACCAATCAAAAATGCAAATGTTCTGTTGAAAAATTATCAGCACCAAATTGTTCATGAAGGAATTACAAATAAAGATGGAAAAGTCATTTTCCCTAAAACCAAGCAGGAAGTTTTTTATGTAGAAGCAGAATTTAATGATCGAAGAAGTATTCTAAAATTGAATGAAATGGGTTGGAATTTATCTACTTTTGAGGTTGGTGGAATAGAGCAGGAAGAAGATGGATTGCAAGTTTTCAGTTATACAGAACGCGGTGTTTATCGTCCTGGAGATACGATAAATTTTTCTATAATAGCCAGAAATGATAATGGCAATTTCCCAGATAATCATCCTCTTGAAATTAAGATTTATAATCCCCAAAATCAGCTAATTTTTGAAAAAATGTTGCGAACGGCAAAAGATGGATTTTATCACTTAGAATATCAAACATCAAGCGAAGATCCAACTGGAAATTGGGATATTCAAATCAAACTTGGAAGCAGTATATTTCATCACAAATTGAAGATTGAAACGGTAACTCCCGAACGTCTAAAAATTGAAGTGAACGCCCCCGAAAATATAGCAATAAAAGATAATAATATTGAGATTAATTTGCAATCTACCTATCTATTTGGAAATTCAGCGGCAAATTTGCACGCAACTTTGGATGCAAAATGTTATCATAAAAATAAGACATTTTCAAAATACAAAACCTACTCTTTTAATGATGAAACAATCCTTTTTAAACCGATAGTTCAAAAATTATTCAAAGGTTTATTAGATGCAGATGGAAAAGCTAATCTGCAATGGAAGTTGCCAGATTTATCAAATGTTCCATCTGCAATTACTGCAAAAATAATGACAGAAGTATTTGAAAAAGGTGGTCGTTCAAGCAAGAAAAATTCCTATATTCCAATCGAACCTTATGAGTATTATGTGGGCATTGAAACGATGCCAAGTCGTTATCTTAAGGTAGGAAAACCACTTTCCGTAAATGTGATTTTGGTGGATAATGATGGTCAACCCAGAGTTGGCGAACCGTTACAGATAAAGGTTTACAAGAATAATCGATATTGGTGGTGGGAATTTGATTCCCGCAATGATGCAAAATTACACTACAAAACTGATGCCGAAACAGAAGTTGTATTTCAGAAAAAGATAAATTCTGCGGCGGTGCCTTTCTTTTTTGAATATATTCCCGAAAAAAGAGGTGAATATCTCATCGAAGTAACTCATGAAAATAATGATTTATCACACTCTACTAGCATTTTTAAATATGTTTCATATTGGGGTGAAACAGATGGCGGTATGCAAAATGCAGGTATTCTTACAATTAAGTCGGACAAACAAAAATATTTTATCAATGAAAATGCTATCGTAACTTTTCCCACTCCAAAAGATAGTAAAGTGCTGGTTTCAATTGAAAAATCAGATAAGATTTTGGAAAATTATTGGATTAAAGCAAAAGGTGATGAAACCACGATTACCATTCCTTTAACAGCTGAAATGACTCCCAATATTTACTGTTCCATTTCGGTGATTCAACCTCATAGTCAAACAGAAAATGATTGTCCTATTCGAATGTATGGTGTAATTCCAATTTTGGTGGAAGACCCATCTACAAGACAAAATATAACGATAAAAATGTTAGACGAACTAAAACCAAATCAACCATTTTCTTGCGAAATTCAAACTGCGGATAAGAAAAAAACTCAATTCACAATTGCGGTTGTGGATGAAGGATTATTGAGTTTGACGAATTTCAAAACGCCAAATGCTTGGCTAGAATTCAATAGAAAACAACATCTCAGCGTAAATACATTCGACAATTATAGCCAAATAATTGGAATCAATAAGGGCGATATTTTCAAAACTTTTTCAGTTGGTGGTGGATTATTTGGGAAAGATGAACGGATATCCCCCGTAAAAGCGAAGCGCTTCAAAGCAGTTTCAATGTTCAAAGGTCCGCTTCAAACAGATGAAAATGGTTATGCAAAAATTGAATTTGAAATGCCTGAATATGTTGGTACTGTAAGCGTTATGGTAGTTTCTGCAAAAGAATCGCGTTATGGAAAAGTAGAAAAATTTGTGCCTGTTAAAAATGATTTGATGGTTTTGCCAACTGCTCCTCGAGTGGTTGCACCTTGCGATAAATTTCAGCTTCCAATCACAGTATTTTCCACAAATGATAAAATCAAAAATGTGAATGTGAGCATTGAAGTAGATGGTCCATTAAAAATTGATGGCCAAAATAAACAAACTTTGCATTTTGAGAAGAAAGGTGAAAAAGATCTATTTTTCGATTTGAGTGTGAAAGATGAAATTGGAGTGAGTAAACTCAAAGTGAAAGCAGTTTCGGGAGATTATGAAGCATCATATAAAATTGAAATTTCCTCAAATCCAAATTCACCTCGCATTTCAACTTTCAAAGAAAAGCAGTGTAAAATTGGAGAGACTATCACTTTTGATATTCCTAATGATGGAATAAAGGGTTCGAATGAAGCAAGGCTCACAATTGCAAAAATGCCAAATTTGAATATCACTCAAAGATTAGATTGGTTGATGTGCTATCCTTACGGTTGCATTGAACAGACTACTTCTGCTGTTTTCCCGCAATTGTATTTAAAATCATTTTTGCCAAACTCGGAAAGCCAAAATGAAGAGATTAATAATAACATCAATGCGGCGATTCAAAGGTTGAGAAAATTTCAAAGGGCAAATGGTGGTTTTTCATATTGGCCCGGAAATCCCGATATTTCAAAATGGGCAACAAATTATGCGGGGCATTTTCTCATTGAAGCCAAAAAAATGGGTTATTTTGTCCCTTCAGAATTGTTGAATAATTGGATAAAATATCAGCAATCAATGGCAATTCGCAACTCTAAAACTGAAAATTTGAAGATTCGTGTTTACAGATTGTATGTTTTGGCACTTTCAGGAAATGCAGAAATAGGAGCAATGAATTTGCTAAAAGAGAATGAATTATTCAAAATGTCAAATGTCGAACGCTGGTTATTATCAGCATCTTATCATCTTGCTGGAATTCCAGTTACAGCCCAAGATATTGCAAAAAAAACAGATTTAACAGTTACAAAATATTTTTTTGGAAATGATTATGGCAGTATTTTACGCGACAAATCTATGATTTTGGGAGCATTAGTTGAAATGGGAGAAAAGCAAAAATCTGAAAAGATGTTTCTTGAAATCTCAAAAGTAATATCGTCAGATGCGTGGTATTCCACTCAAACTGTTGGATATGCACTTCTTGCTTTGGGAAAATATATCAATCATAATTCAAGTCAATTTTCCCAAAATGCTCGTTTAAAAGGTGAAATTTATTTACCAAACGGTGAAAATATTTCCGTCAATTCCACCGATTTTTCGATTACAAAAAATATTACAAAATCATTTGGAAAATCGATAATTTTTGAAGCTGATAAATCTTCAAAATTGGAGAAGCTATTTCTCACTTTGACCTGGAGTGGCATTCCATTAAATCCAAATGTAAAGAGAGATAGCAACGGACTTTTGGTTGATGTGAGGTGGTTTTCTGATGATAAAAAACCATTAAATCCCTCACACATAAAACAGGGTTCAACTTTTTACGGCTTATTTTCGGTAACCAATAAAACGAACATAAATATCAATGAAATTGTGCTAACGCAAATGTTGCCTTCTGGTTGGGAAATTGAGAATTTGCGGTTATTTGATGAAGAGATGACAGAATTTAATGGTAAAAAATTGATGCAGGAAGATTTTGTTGATATTCGCGATGATCGTATAAATTGGTTTTTCGATTTAGAACGTAATTGGAAAAATAGGACTAAATATTTTCTGGTAAAATTAAATGCCATAACTGTTGGTGATTTCACATTACCTCCCACTTATTGTGAAGCGATGTACGATAAAAATTATTTTGCGATTTTACCTGCAAAAAAGGTTAAAGTTGAGAAATAAACAAGCAAATCCGAATCGGGCAAAAGTTCGATTTGGATTTATTTTAATAATGAAAAGAATAATTCTTTTTTGTTTAATTCCGATTTTGGGTTTTGGAATATATTTACTTTTTCCATTAAAACCATTATTTCCACCAGAAAAATATGGCACGGTTATTTTTGATGAACAACACGAGATATTAAACGCATTTTTGAATGAAAATGAACAGTGGTGTTTTCCACCAAATTCGGCTCTTATTATACCAGAAAAACTTAAAATAGCGGTGCTAACTTTTGAAGATAAATATTTTTATTTACATTGCGGAATTGACCCAATTGCAATCTTGCGTGGTCTATATTTGAATATTCGTTATCGCCGAATTATGAGTGGTAGTAGCACAATCACTATGCAATTAGCACGAATGTCAAATCCAAAAAAGCGTAGCTATTTCAATAAAATTCGAGAAATATTTTGTGCATTAAAAATTGAAACACGATTTTCCAAAAACGAAATTTTGCAAATGTATTTGAATAACGCACCATACGGTGGAAATATTATTGGATTTCAAGCGGCATCGTTCAAATATTTTCGCAAAAAACCTGAACAATTAACTTGGAGTGAAGCCGCTACACTTGCCATCCTACCAAATTCACCAGCGATTATCTCTCCCGGAAAAAACCAAGAAAAATTGATAGCAAAACGAAATGAATTGTTGAAGATGTTATCTCAAAAGAACATAATCAATAATGAAACTTTGGTCTTAGCGATGCGTGAACCTGCTCCCAACAAAGTTTTTCTAATTGAACAAAATGCGAATCATATCAGTTGGAATTTGCATCTAAAAAATAAATATCAGGCAATTGAAACGACGATAAATAGCAATATTCAAAAAGAGATGGAACGCATTATTTCGCAACACAACAAACGAAATAAAATGGAAAATGTTAACAATTTGGCGGCGATTATTGTTGAGACAAAAACTGGTAAGATTAGAGGTTATGCAGGTTCACAAGATTTTTGGGATAAAAAGCATCAGGGTCAAGTTGATGGCGTCAAAGCTCCACGCTCTTCTGGCTCTATTCTAAAACCATTTTTATATGCACTTTGTATTGAGGACGGCATCATTATGCCACAAACCTTGATTAAAGATGTGCCGACCTATTTTGGCTCTTTTTCACCAGAAAATTCTGACCACAAATATCAAGGATTGATAACTGCAAAAGATGCTTTGATTCGATCACAAAATGTGCCAGCTGTTCGCCTTTTGAATAGTTATGGAATTTCAAATTTCTACAATTTTCTTAAAAATGCAGGAATGACTACTCTCTTTCGAAATGCTGAAGATTACGGACTTTCTTTGATTATTGGTGGAGCTGAAACTAATTTATTTGATTTAGCAATGCTTTATCGCGGATTGGCAAATTATGGAAAATTTTCACCGCTAAAAATCATAGAATCTGATGATGAAAAACAATTTCAGCAGACAATTTTAAATCCCGGCGCGTGCTATCTCACTTTGGATATTTTGAAAGAACTGCGAAGACCCGGCGATGAATTTTATTGGCATCAATATGAAAACCAATACCCGCTCTCTTGGAAAACCGGAACGAGTTACGGAAATCGTGATGCTTGGGCGGTTGGTGTTAGCCCAGATTGGACAATCGGTGTTTGGGTAGGGAATTTTACTGGTAAAGAAAATCCTGCAATTTGTGGGGCACGCTCTGCCGGTCCAGTTTTATTTGATATTTATAATTCTCTTCCAAAAAAAACAGAATGGTTTAAACCACCACTTTCAGAAATGAATTTTGTTGCTCTTTGCAAAGAAACTGGCTTTTTGATTGGAGAAAATTGTGCAGATACGTTGTGGACTTTGGCACCGAATTTCTCCAAAACGATAAAAAAATGTCCTTATCATAAAAAAATATTTCTCTCAGAAAATGGAGAGGAAGAAGTTTGTTCATTGTGTTGGGATGCAAATAGTTACAAAAGTAAAAAGGTGTTAATTTATCCACCTCACATTACTCAATATTTACGCGAATGTGGCCAAAATATATCTGAATTACCGCAACATAACAGAAATTGTCCAGCTCATTCTCATCACGAAATAATTGATATTTTATATCCAACCGAAAATTGTCGTTTGTGGATTCCGCGAGCGATTGATGGGAAACTGCAAAAGGTAACTTTTAAGCTGGTTCATCAAGAAAAAAAGAGTACGATTTTCTGGTATTTAGATAATATTTATTTAGGAATTTCCATCGATAAACACAGCAAAGCAATTTCTCTTTCTGATGGAAAGCATATTTTGGAAGTCATTGACCAAAATGGAAATAGTTGCAAAAGAAATTTTAGTGCGAAACAACGTAAAAAATCAGTGAAAAAATAATGTGTGCTATAACTTATTGCTATCAAAATAGATAGAATATTTAGTTTGAAAAATGATGATAAATGTAAAATTTTACCAATTTCTTGACATCAAAAAGCATCAAAAATATCTGAACTCAAAAAAATAAGGCAAAATGATGAGAAGAAAAATATTGATTATCACAACCGGTGGCACCATCTCGATGAAACATAATAGCCCGTTTGGCGTAATCCCGAATGATGAATTTGCCGAACATTTAAAAGAGTTTCCGCAATTAGCAAAAATTGCTATCATTGACGTTTACGAACATTCAAACATTCCTAGTCCATTTATGACTCCCCCAAAAATGGTAGAATTAGCTAATTTGGTTGATGAAAAAA
>CAYQOZ010000043.1:0-12111 GCA_964419355.1 uncultured Candidatus Cloacimonadota bacterium
TGCTAATTCCGCATTCCGATTCTACCGTCCAAGAAATATTTACAAATTCACCTGCGACTACAGATGTGAAATTAGTGAGTGTTACAGGAACGGGGATATCCGCAGTAAAAGTAAGAATATAATTATTCCCAGAATTATTCCAATATATTGGATTATCGCAGTCTACTCCGTTCGTAGCTGCCGATAAATAAAATTCAATTTTCCATGTGCCAGCAGAATTAACGCTTGAAAGCAAGTCAATAGAGCTGTCTGTTGTTGCCCATCTTTGATTATTACCATCATTCCATTGCCATGAATAGTTAATGTTTGAATATGCTCCTGGAGATGATCCATCTTTGTATACTCTATAATGAAGCGTTATTGATGTTATATCGCTTCCATTATTTTTCCACACGAATGCTTCTCCACCAATTAAGTTCCATGTATCAGAAGAACCTTTTATACCAAAATCCTGATCATTAATTTCAGTATCAAGTCTTTTCCATTCATTTCCTGAGCCAAAATCAAAAACCACTTTCTGATAATTACCTGCATCTTGATAAAACCCCGCTCCTCCAAAGAGACTACTAACGCAAAAAATTAAAACAAATCCTAATCCTAATCCTTTCATAACTCCTCCTAAATTTTTATAGTTCATTCACAGCTACAAGTAATGGTTTATATTACCGATATTGTGTCAAGGATTTTATTTTTCCTCAATTTCTAAATGTTCGTTAGGTTTTTCGAATGTTGAGATTTCAAAATTTTATCTACATCTTTTTCTACATTTTTTCCACTGATTTTTAGCGGATAAACAAGTTTTTTATCTCTCTTTTCAAGCCCATAATTATAGGTTTTGTCATAATAATCCAAGATTAAATTGGTGGCAAAATAAAAATCACTTTGTTTAATCGCCTGAACTGCTTTTTGGGTTTTCGAGCCACCCAATCGGCGGGAAATTTTTTCCACAGAATTGATAAGCTCAGATTGGCTAAAATTGGCATAATTTGCGATTAACCTTTTTATGCGATTTGATTTTGGAACTTCAATTTTTACCACATTCGCAGACCGCATTTGCACAAAAAAATCATCCGGTATTTTTATTTTTCCAATCATTCTGCTTTCATCTTCTAACCAAATTTTTCTTTTAAAATCTAATTTATTAAGCTCGGAAAACAGGTTATTCTCAAATTGCTGAATTGAAGGTTGCTCACCTTCCCCCAAAGCACCAAATGCGGATCCTTTGTGATTTGCAAGTCCTTCCAAGTCGATTATTTGTTCACCTCTTTTTTGGATTTCTACCAATATTTCAGATTTTCCACATCCGGTCATTCCACCCAAAATAATCAGGTTGTATTTTTGTTTGAAACTTTGTAACACATAATTGCGATAGGCTTTGTAGCCACCTTTCAAACGAAATATTTCATTGCCAACAGCCTGAAATAAATTTCCCATTCCTTCGCTTCGAAAACCACCCCGCCAACAGTAAATGCAAACTTTTTTGTTTTTGCAAGTTTTTAATTTATCTAAATATTCATCGGTTTTGGGGGCGATGAATTCGATGGCAGCAGCAAGTGCTGTGTCTCTGCTTTCTTGCTTATATTTTGTACCAATTATTTCTCTTTCAATATCTGAAAAAAGGGGAATGTTAATGGCATTCTGGATATGACCTTTGCTAAATTCGCTTGGACTGCGCACATCGATTAGAACACTTTTTTTTGCCCATTTAAGAAAATCTTTAATCTCTAAATTTTTCATGATTACCTTGCTTTATTACTTGCAATTTATGGCAAGTTTTTTTGAAAAATTCAGTAAAAAAAATATAAATATTTCATTTTTTTTGGAATATTGGTAATTATTTGTTGACTTAAATAACTCAAAAAGTATTCAAACTCCTAAAATAAATTAGGAGAAAATGTGAAAGATATTATTGCAAAGTTAAAATTAATTTTCGAAAATGTTCCTTTTCTAACTTCTCCCGTAATAGTCAAATTTCTGGAATCTGTTGCGGTAATAATTTTTTTCTGGTTAATAAAAAAAATAATAGTAAAATTAATCAACAAAAACATCGCAGATGTAAAAACACAATATCATTGGCGCAAAGTAATGAAATCTACCTTTTTTGTAATCGTTCTAATTCTTGTTGGACGAATTTGGATTCGAGGTATGCAATCTATTCTCACCTATTTGGGGTTAGTCTCTGCGGGTATTGCTATTGCTTTAAAAGATGTTCTATCTAACCTTGCCGGTTGGGTTTACATAATTTCAAGGCGTCCATTTGATGTAGGAGATAGAGTTGAAATTGGTGAATTTGCTGGCGATGTTATTGACCAAGGTTTTTTTGAATTTACCCTTTTGGAAATTGGAAATTGGGTGCAAGCTGACCAAAGTACGGGCAGATTAATACATGTTCCCAATGGTAAAATATTTTCTCAAGATTTGGCGAATTATGATAAAGGGTTCAACCATCTTTGGAATGAAATAAATGTAGTGATAACATTTGAAAGTGATTGGCAAAAAGCAAAAAAAATATTGCTTAACATTGCAGAAACCAAAGGTGAGCATATCTCAAAAAAAATGGGTATGCAAATCAAAAAAGCCGCCAGAAAATATATGATTTACTACAAAAATTTAACCCCTATTGTTTACACAAGTGTTGTCAATCACGGCGTTAAGTTAACCATTCGCCACTTATGTGAGACCAGGAAAAGAAGAGATGATACGGAAGCAATTTGGGAAGATATTTTATTGGAATTTGCAAAAAATAATGACATCGAACTGGCTTATCCTACCACGAGATTTTTTGATAACAAAGAAAGATAGGGGTAAATTAAAATTTCCAAAAAAACTCTATTATGAGTAAAAAAAGTTAAGAGGAGATATTTTGAATTTTCAGAATATAATTTTAAAATTGCAACATTTTTGGGCAGAAAATGGTTGTAATATCATTCAACCTTACGATGAAAATATGGGTGCTGGAACTTTTCATCCGGCAACATTTTTTGGAGCTCTAGGAAAAAAGCCAACTTCTGTTGCCTGCATCCAACCTTGTCGCCGGCCCAAAGATGGTAGATACGGCGAAAATCCGAATAGATTGCAACATTATTATCAATTTCAAGTAATCATAAAACCGTCGCCGAAAGACATTCAAAACTTGTATTTGAAAAGTTTACAAGCAATCGGCATTGAAACAGAAAAGCACGATATTCGTTTTGTGGAGGATGATTGGGAATCTCCCACTTTGGGTGCGTGGGGTCTCGGATGGGAAGTGTGGTTAGACGGAATGGAAATTTCCCAATTTACCTATTTTCAGCAAGTAGGCGGTTTGGAAGTTTTCCCCGTCAGTGTTGAGCTTACTTATGGTTTAGAACGGTTGGCGATGTATATTCAAAATGTGGATGATTTTAAAGATTTGCGTTGGAATGACAACACAAAATATGGTGAGCTATTTTTTGATAAAGAGGTTGAATTTTCTGAATTTAATTTTCATAAAGCGGAAGTGAAATTACTATTTAAAATATTTGCCGATTATGAGGAACAAACCCAAAAAATGTTGGATAACAAACTCGTTTACCCAGCTTATGATTATTTATTAAAATGTTCTCACATATTTAATTTGTTAGATTCTCGGGGCGTAATCAGCGTAACAGAGCGTGCTTCCTATATTGGTAAAATCCGCAGTTTGGCAAAAAAATGTGCCGAAACATATCTCGAAAAATATAGTCAATGAAGACATTTGAAAAAGTAACACCTTACATCAAACGCAATTTACATAAAATATTTTTGGCAATTTTGCTCTTAATAATTGTCGATTTTATGCAAATTATCATTCCAAAAATTATTCAAAAAGCAATTGATAATATCGGAATGGAAGGTTTTGCGAAAGTCGATCTTTTATATGCTGGTTTGATTATTTTGTCGATTACAATTTTTATGACAATTATCCGTTACTTTTGGCGAATTTTACTGATTGGAACAGCATTGGCACTCGATTTGAATTTACGTCAAGATTATTATAATCATCTTCTTTTGTTGTCGCCCAATTTTTTTAATAAAGTAAAAACTGGCGACTTGATGGCATACGCTACAAACGATATGAATGCGGTGCGAATGTTGATTAGTTTTGGTTTTGTGATTGGTGTAGATATTGTCGTCTTGGCGATAGCATCATTAATTTTTATGATGAAAATCAATGCACATCTCACTCTTCTCGCCGTTTTGCCGATGCCACTTTTGACAATTATTATCATCGTTTTTGGTAGAAAAATTCATCGCCGATTTGGCAAAGTTCAGAAAACGTTTTCGATGCTTTCTGGAAAAGTTCAAGAGAGTATTTCTGGCATTCGCGTTGTGAAAGCATTTGCTCAAGAAGATGCCGAATTAGATAAAATATCCAACTCGGCATACAGCTATGTTAAGCACAATCTCGAATTGGTAAAAATTGATGGAATGTTTCATCCATCGATTATGCTAATTATCGGTTTGAGTATGACGCTTGTGATGGTCTTTGGCGGTGAAGCAACGATGTTGGGTAAAATTTCGATGGGAGAATTTATTGCATTCTTTCAATATTTAGGAATGTTTATTTGGCCAATGATTGCAATTGGTTGGGTGGTAAATTTATATCAGCGTGGCACAGCTTCTCTCAAAAGATTGAATGCTATTTTTGATGAAAAACCAGAAATAATTGATGAAAAAACTGTCGATAATTCAATCGAAAAGTTAGACGGAAAAATAAGTTTCAAAAACCTAAATTTTAGCTACAAAAATGATGCCCCTCAAATTTTCCAAAATATCTCATTCGAAATTGATAAAGGCAAAACTTTAGCAATTATTGGCAAAACCGGTTGTGGTAAAACGACAATTATCGATCTAATTTCACGCGTTTACAATCCACCCAAAAACACGATATTCATCGATGATTACGAAATTTATCACATTTCGCTAAAAACTCTTCGCAACAGCATTGTGATGATTCCGCAAGATATTTTCCTTTTTTCGGATACGATAGCCGGAAACATAAATTTGGGCAAGCCAGACGCTCTTCAAAAAGAGATTATTTCAGCAAGCAAAAATGCACAAGTTCATCAAGATATCATCGGTTTTGAAAATGGTTATGACACCCTCGTTGGGGAGCGTGGCGTTACTCTTTCTGGCGGGCAAAAACAGCGAATTGCAATTGCACGCGCTCTTTTGACGAATCCTAATATTCTCATTTTAGACGATGCACTTTCTGCCGTTGATACAAAAACAGAAAAGCATATTTTGAATCATCTTATTGAATTGCGAAAAGATAAGACTACGATTATTATTGCTCATCGCATCTCATCATTGCACCATGCAGACAAAATTATTGTGTTGGATGAGAATAAAATTGTCGAATCTGGAACGCACATACAATTGATGAAAATCGGTGGACTTTATAGAGATTTGTATGAGAAGCAACAGCTCGAAGAAAAATTGAAAGGTGTATAAATGAGAGGATTTTCTCACGACTCGATAGAAGATAACATTGAAAAAAAATACGATAAAGACCTAATTAAAAGGTTGCTGAAATATCTAAAACCATATCTTATTTATGTTGTAATTTCGTTTGTAATGCTACTATTCATTGCCGCCGCGGAACTGGCAATGCCAGCCATTACAAAAATTGCAGTTGATGATTATATAACCGCAAATAATACTTTTATCGAATTTAATTCAAATGATATTCAGCAAACTTTTATCGGAAAATATAAAAAAATTAAGTTTAAAAAATTCGGAAAATATTTGATGTTTTCGCACAAAAAAAATAAATATATTTCAACCGATGATTTTAATTCTCTCCAAAATGATGGAAAATTATACACCAAAATGGCAATTTTGGAAAATAGTAAAAATAATTTAAAACTACTCCCCACCGCACTCATTTTAAGCGAGCATGAAATTGCTTTTTCATCTCAAAAATTACACGACTTAAAAAAAAATAAAACTTTATCTTTAACACAGTTAAAGGCTCTTCAGTCACGAAATATTCAAAAAATTCAATTTCTTGGAATACTGGTTTTTGGCATTGTTTTGGCACAATTTGTCTTTTATTTTTTGCAAATTTATACGATAAATTTTGCATCGCAACACGCGATGTATGATTTACGCAAAGACCTTTTTGCTCATATTTCTAAAATGCCGCTTTCATTCTTCGATAAAAATCCAGTGGGAAGGCTGGTTACGCGTATTACAAACGATGTTCGCACACTTGATGAAATGTTTAGCAATGGACTGATTCAACTTTTACAAGAGTTCATTGTTTTGGGTGGAATTATTGTGATGATGCTGATTTTGGATTGGAAATTGGCGTTAGTAACTTTTACAACTTTGCCGATTGCAACTTGGCTTTTTATGATTTTCATAAAGAGAAGTCGAAAAATATATCGCGAAGTTAGAAAGAAAGTTGCCAAAATAAATTCTGCTCTTTCCGAAGATATTTCAGGTGTGAAAATCATTCAATTATTTAATCAAATGAACAGAAAAATGAGGCAATTCTCTCAAATAAATAGAGAATATTATGAAAAATCGTTGTCGCAATTACGACTATTTGCTTTTTTTCGACCACTTATTAATTCGTTGCGTCGCGTTGCTCTCGCACTTCTTTTGTGGTTTGGTGGCGGGCAAATTTTCGACAATGTAATCACACTCGGGGTATTCATCGCTTTTATGAGTTATCTTGATAGATTTTTTGAACCAATCAATAGATTAAGCGAAAAATTCAATATTCTCCAAGCGGCAATGTCGGGAGTGGAACGCATTTTTGATTTGATAGACAAAAAACCCGAAAATTATAATATTCATAAGTTGGAAAATAAAAATTTGAAAGGTGAAATTGAGTTTAAAAATGTGTGGTTGGCATACAACGAGAATGAATTCGTTTTGAACGATATTTCTTTCAAGGTAAAGGCTGGAGAAAAAATAGCATTGGTTGGGCATACCGGTTCTGGGAAAACCTCGATAATCAATTTGATAGCGGGTTTATATAAATTTCAAAAAGGTGAAATTTTAATTGATGACAAAAAAATAGACGACTATTCGTTGCACGATTTACGAAATAATATTGGCATCGTTCAGCAAGATGTCTTCCTTTTTTCTGGGAATATCAAGCAGAATATTGTATTGAATAATCAGCAAATTTCCGAAGATGAATTGGTTCAAATCACCAAATATGTAAATGTGCATAAATTCATTGATAATCTACCACAAAAATTTGATGAACCGGTGATGGAACGAGGTTCTACCTTTTCTGTTGGTCAGCGACAGCTTGTTGCCTTTGCACGTGTTCTTGCCTATAATCCTGCCATTTTTGTGCTTGATGAAGCTACCTCCAATATTGATACAGAAACCGAAATTTTGATTCAAGATGCTTTGAAAAGATTGATGGATAACAGAACTTCCATTATTATCGCACATCGTCTTTCAACCATTCAGCATGTCGATAGAATTATCGTTTTGCACAAAGGTAAAATTGTTGAAACGGGAAATCATCAGGAACTTCTTGAAAAAGGTGGATTATATTATGATTTGTACAAATTGCAATATGAGTAAATTGTTAGGAACTGTGGCAAAAAAAGGAGACGAAAAATGAAAAAAATGATTGTGATTTTATATTTTATCGTAACTATAAATCTTCTTGCCCGCCCGGTTGTCATGCTTACAGGTTATTGGCCACCTACTAGTGAGATGATTCATCGTTTTTCCAATAATCCAGAATTAAATCCAGATGGTTGGATAGGTGAAAACTGGGAGGGAAGAGGCTATGATGTTTATGCATTTTTCCCAGCTTTTGATGTAACAACAAGGGAGTTTGAAGTTGATTATCAAGCTACTTGGACAGATTTTTGGGCACGTGTGGACGAATATCATCCTGAGATAATCATAAGTTTTGGGGCAGGCGCAGGACCTTGGGAAATAGAGACACGAGCAAAAAATTTATCAAACTGGATGCCAGATGAAGTATTGCCATATTATCCAACTCCTAATCCGCCAGATTCCACGTTGGCTGTAAACGAATATCGTTACGCTACCCTACCATTAGTAAATATAATGAATGCAATAAATGAGCAAACAAATATTAATGCTTGGATAGATTCTAATGGTGACCCAGGAAACTTTTTGTGTAACTACATCGCTTATTTGGGAATGTGGTATCAAAATATGCACGCAGACGCAAATGATGAATACTTCTGTCGTGGAGCTGGATTTATTCACTTAGATGGCAACATTCCGGTTAATGCTGCTACTGAAGCTGCCGAAATAACACTACGAACTACCTTGGAATATTATGCAAGTTTGGCAGAATTAAATGGTAATATTATTGCTGGGAACGAATTGGATGGTTGTGAAATAACTTTAACAAATTCAAACGGTACAGAATTTACTACCACAACCGATCAAAATGGTGATTTTACTTTTACGGAAATTCCATACAATCATTATTTCGTGGAAGCTCGACTTGGTAGATATTTTTATTATCAAGGTGAATTTGAATTTAATGAAGATAATACTTTTCTGCAAATAGAAATGGAAGATTTTGCGTTGCTGAATCCTGTTACTTACAGTCAGGGTGCTACTGAACTTATCAATTTTGATGAAGAAATGTTTGTTTTTATAGGTGCTTATTTTCCAACTGAAATTTTAGAGAATTATAGCAATTGTCATTTGAATAGATTCTATTTTACGGCTCCAGGAAATTCTGAAGATTGCAGTATGCAACTGAAACTTTATCGTGGAAACCCTATGATTGACAACATTCAAGTAATTCAAAATATCAGTTTGCCAGAATTTTCCGAAGGTGATTTTGTGGAAGCATGTTTAGACGATTTCTACATTTTAAGTGAAGATGATATTGCAGAAGGATTGACGCTAACCTACTGGATTATAAACGCAAACCACAATATCGGCTATACGGATAATACCACCGCTAATCCGAATGGAAATTTAATCAAAGTGGGACAAAGTTGGTATAATGCTGATACAGAGTTTGAAATTGTTGGAAATTGGGATATTGCACTTGGTTTTAACGGAGAGTTAGTTAATAGTAGTGATGAAAATTTAGAAATCATTAATCACAATCTATCTAATTATCCCAATCCATTTAATGTCGCTACTACGATAAGTTTTTACGTTACAGCTGAGAATATAAGTAACGTAAAAATTGAAATATTTAATGTGAGAGGTCAACAGATTGAAAATTTAGAAATTGGAAATTTAAAAGAAGGCAGGAACGAGATAGTTTGGAATGCCGAAAATTTTGCAAGTGGAATTTACTTTTACAAACTGAAAACAGCTCATTATGAAGCAACTAAAAAGATGTTGTTTTTAAAATAAAGAAGAAAATATGAAAAAAATGGTTTTGTTAAAATAGATGAAGACTAAAATCAAATTTCTCTTGCTAACAAGATTGAATAGATGTGAATGCAAGCAAAAAAGAAGATTAAAATACTCAATTTAAATTTACCCATCTTTTCTCCCAAATATGAATTTCTGAAAAATACATTTTTACATCATTCAATAATGCTTTAAAAGAGGGAGATATTTGTCAATTAATTTAAGAAAAACAATAATTCCAGAGAAATTCAATTGACATTAAAAATATAAATATAAATTTCAAACACTAAATTAATGGAGAGTTTATGAATAATAAAAAGTTCGATTTTGGACCCTATTTATACATTTTGCCGGCGGCAATTATTATCATCGTTTTCCGCCTTATTCCAATTGTTTTGTCGTTTATCGTTAGCTTTTATGAATGGACGATTAAAGGACCTGGAGAATTTATCGGATTAGAAAATTATACGACGATGATGCACGATGGAGAGTTTTGGCAGTCGATGTTAAATACATTTTATTTGGTGATTTATATTGTTCCAATTGGTTTAGTGCTTGCATTGGTTTTTGCCAATTTTCTGAATGGAATCGAAAAGCTCAAAAGTATATTTCGTTCAATCTATTTTGTTCCTACCGTAACTTCGATGGTGGCAATTTCTATTGTTTGGAAAATTATTTTCAATCAACAAACCGGTTTAGCAAATTTCTTTTTGACGAAAATTGGTTTTGAGCCGATGGGGTGGCTGGCAGAAAGTCGTGGAATTTTCGATTTGATATTTAGTAGGATAGGTATTGATTTTCACGGTTTTGTGCAGAGTCTATCTGGCAGTTTAGGAATGAATTACAACACACTTTACTTAATTCTTGGAGGTCCATCTTTGGCTCTTTTTTGCATCATTATCGTTACTATTTGGAAAGGGCTCGGCTACAATACAATCATCTATCTTGCCGGGTTACAAAACATTCCCAAAGTATATTATGAAGCGGCTGATATTGATGGAGCTGGAAAGATAAAGCAATTTTTTAAAATAACTTGGCACTTGATTTCGCCTACTACATTTTATGTGCTGATGATGACAACGATTGTTACCTTTCAGGTTTTCTCACAAATATATTTAATGACAGGTCCGCCGATTGGTGGTCCGCTCGGAACGACAAAAGTAATCGTTTACTTCTTATACGATAAAGGATTTGGAGAGAGCAATAATTTGAGTTATGCAAGCGCAATTGCTCTCGCTCTTTTTGCAATTATATTGACCTTAACCCTCTTCCAGAAGCGTCTAGAAAAGAAAGTTCATTATTAGGGGTGGCAGAATGAAAAAATCAATATCTTACATAATTCTTAGCGTTTGCGGTGTATTAATGGTAATTCCATTTATTTGGATGGTAACGACTTCGGTGAAATCTCAATTGGAAGTGAATAAAGGTAATGTTGGCTTTTTGCCGATTGAATATTATTCAACTTATAGTGATGGCGAAAATGAATATCGAATAACTATTGTAAAACCGGAAGGAGACAGCGTTTTCGTTAATCTTTTCGATGAAAATATGGAACGAGTGAAAGAAGATTATGAGAAAATTCCCAAAGATAAAATTGTTGAAAAAAGTGAATTCAAATTGCATTTTAAAAATTACAAAAAAGCATTCACAAAAGTTCCTTTTGGTAGATATTTTGTGAATACATTATTTGTCTCATTCTCGGTTGTGTTGGGCGTTTTAATTACCGGCTCGTTGGCGGCTTACGCTTTTGCAATTATGAAATTTAAGGGACGAAATTTCATCTTTTATCTATTCATCAGTATGATGATGGTGCCACAACCGGTTTACTTAATCCCGTCTTATGTTCTGCTAAATAGCCTCGGTTGGATAGATACCTATAATGCACTTATTATACCTTGGATTGCTAATATTTTTACCATTTTCTTGTTGCGACAGCAATTCAAAACTATTCCGAACGAACTTTTTGATGCCGCCAAAATTGATGGTTGCAGTCGTTTTCGCACTTTGTGGGCACTTGTGTTGCCGCTTTCTAAATCTGTGATTGCCACGGCGGCGATATTTGGTTTTATCGGAAGTTGGAATAGCTTTATGTGGCCATTGGTAATGACAGATAGCAAATATATGCGGGTTTTGCAAGTTGGACTAAGTTATTTTTCGCAGGAAGCTTCTGCTCAAACATCACTTTTGATGGCGGCTTCCACATTTAGTATTTTGCCTTTGGTTATACTTTTTGTGATTGCTCAAAAACAGATTATTGCCAGCTTTGCTTCGAGTGGCTTGAAAGGGTAATTTGACAACCCCTAAAAATTGTTTGACTTTACTTTATGGGTAGAGCCGAAAATTTCTACATTTCCCCGTAATTATCGTTATACTTTGGGAAATAAAAATGAATATCCAATCATCAACAAGGAATGCTCAATGATGAAGGAAAAAACAACACACCTTCCGGCTAACGCCGTACTCCTCTCAAGAGGAGATTAAGATTAGCCACCAACTTGTTTCACAAGAAGCTGTAAGTCTTTCACAGGAGGTTGCAAGATTTTCACAAGAAGTTGTTCTAAGATTAGCCCCCAACTTCAGTTGGGGGAATGAAAGATAGAAAAGAATAAAAAACCGTTTCAACGGTTTATGAAGGGAGAAAAAATGAAAAAGTTGATTTAATCCTCCTTGACCCACCTTATGATAAAAACCTGTTAAATAACACCATTGAACTAATTTTCGAAAACGAACTTTTGACTGAAAATGGAGTTATTGTTGCAGAACATTCGACACGAG
>CAYQOZ010000044.1:0-12064 GCA_964419355.1 uncultured Candidatus Cloacimonadota bacterium
CATCGTTTAGCATTTTCATCAAAACATTTTTTTCGCTATTATTTTGATGCCATTTATTTTTAAAAGAATACGCTAAAATCGGAAAGATGTCATCATCTTTACTTACCGCCACAAAACCAGCTGGTTTCAGTTGGAATACATAAGCATTTTCTAATTCAAAATAATTTTCGATATTTTTTGAAAATGTTTTTGAATTCAAAAAATTCTCCGCTACTTTTTTAGCAGTAGAATAAGGTTTTGAAACTGCCATCAAGCTACTGACCAAAATGAATGCTATTATAATCAAAATTATTTTTTTCATAATCACTCTCCCAAGTTTACACTTTATATTTTTATTTTAAACATGCAATAATTGTTCCTAACTTAAATTAAAATTACCGAGAGTCTCGGTAATTTAGCTAATAATAGTTATCAGATAATTCCTATATTTTTTCCAATTTTTTCAAATTTTTCAAGTGCTTCATCAAGTTGTTCTTTGGTATGAGTAGCCATAAAACTTGTTCGAATTAGAGTGTCGTTTGGTGGAGCTGCTGGCGGAACAACCGGATTGATGAAAACACCTTCTTCGTCCAATTGTTTCCACATCTTGAACGAATTCATCATGCTACCAACATGCAAAGGAATTACAGGCGAACATGAACTTCCTGTATCAAATCCCATATTTTTAAAATTTTCTGCCATATAACTTGTATTCTTCCAAAGGTTGTCAATGCGCTCTGGTTCTTCTTTCATAATTTTCAAAGCTTCCAAAACAGTGGCAGCAGAAGCCGGCGGAAGCGAGGCACTAAAAATAAGCGAACGAGCATGATGTTTGAGATAGTGAATTACATCACTACTTCCAGCAATGAACCCTCCGACTGAAGCAAGCGACTTGCTAAAAGTTCCCATAATGAGTTCCACATCATTCGTTCGTCCGGCAGCCATAGCGGCACCAGCACCGGTTTTATGAAGAACTCCAAGTGAATGTGCTTCGTCCACCATCACTTTGGCACCATATTTTTTGGCAATGTCACAAATATTGGAAATATCAGCAATATCACCTTCCATGCTAAAAATTCCATCTACAACGATTAGTGCATTTTTGCCGGCAATTTTATTTTTTAGAACAGATTCCAAATGTTTCATATTGTTGTGGCCAAATCTTACCATTTTCCCGAGAGAGAGCATACAACCATCCAAAATGGAAGCATGATCGAACTTATCTGTAACGATGAATTCATCTCGATCAACCATTGCAGAAATCGCTCCCAAGTTTGCCATATATCCGGCAGCGAAAACGAGTGAATCTTCTTTGCCAACCAGTTCTGCCAATTTTTCTTCCAATTCAATATGGATATCAAGTGTTCCATTTAGGAAACGAGAACCAGCACATCCTGTTCCATATTTGTCTGTTGCTTTTTTGGCAGCTTCGATTACGCGAGGATGGTTGGTAAGTCCAAGATAACTGTTTGAACCCATCATCAGCATCTTTTTACCATTGCAAGTTACCACAGTATCTTGCTCAGAATCTATAACTCTAAAATAGGGATAATGCCCAAGCTCCATAATTTCTTTTGCCGTTGTGAAGTTTGCAACTTTGTCCAATATATTCATCTGATACCTCTTTTTTAGATTTTATGTAATCAAAATCATAAAGTGTGGGATTGGTGTCAATGTTTTAAAATATCTTCATTTTTTTATTGTAGAAAATGTGAAATAAAAACTTATTTTTTATGTTTCTTACTCAACTTCAAAAGTATTACTAATAATTTCAAGTTCGATGAGAGCAGGTAATTTGTAACCTTCCGGAAAATAGATAGAATTATCAATCAGAAAAGCAGTTTTAGATTTTTTGTCGTAGATTGCAAAACTTTGAAAAGCACCGCCAACAGCGTATTTTTTATTTTGCCATCTGCCAGAAAGTTTCCAACCTTTTTGCTCACCTATTTTATATTTTTGTAGTTTGATATCTTTTTCGCTAAATTCGTCTTCATCGTAATATTTCCAAGCAAGATTAGCACGTTTATCTTTCAGCCAATTTGAATCAAATTTTTCTTCATCCATTTTTTCATAATAGACAGAAATATATCTATCAGCATGATTTCGCAAACGAGCAATGAAGGAAACGAAGTTATTTTTACTATCTTTTTTGTAAACGACATAATTTTTTGGCAATTTTAATTTCCAAGGAACTGAATCAAACATTTTCATTGAATAAACATCTGTTTTGTAAATTTGAGTAGAAATTCGTTCGAATAATTTATCTTTGAAAATTTGAAATATTTTGTGAGGCATTTCAATATTTAGAATTAGTAAATTGCGTTCATTTTCACCAATCAAAAATAGAACTTTTTGATCGTTTGCCCAAAGATTATTCTGGGGAAACATTCCCACTAAATTGTCTTTAATATCGTGCTCTACTTGAGCTCCGAGCAAATTTTTCACATATTTGGAAATATCTGCTTCAGATTGCATATCACAGAAAAATAAGAGATTATTGAATTTATAGTATTGCTCAATATTTTCGACTCGTTTCAGCTTAAAATATTTCTCATTTTCGGTGGTAAAATGAAATCTTTCCAAAGATTCTCGAAGTGGTTTTTCAGCATATTTCCAAACGCTATCGTCGGCAAAAACATAGATTGTTTGCTTGTGCCCCCACGACATCGGTTTGTGCAAATCGGCATTTTTCTTGGATTTGGAATTTTGAGTTTGTTCACAACCAAAAATCAAAAAGCTAAGAAATAAAATCGAGATAAATTTTTTCATTTTTTAGTTTTTTGCAGGAGAAAGATAGCTAATTCCAGAAAAAATTGTGATGAGAGCCACAAACCAAAAATATAGTTTAAAATATAACTGAATTTGAATAGAGTAATTTCCCAAAACTGGAAACCACAAAAGAAAAATAGAAGAATAAACTAAAGCTGTAATTATACCAATCATTTGAAATATTGTTTTTAATTTTCCCCATATATTTGCCGGAATATAGACATTTCGTTTTACCTGATAATTTCGTAAAATCGAAATAAATATTTCTCTAAAAATAATAATCAATACAACACTCAAATTTATCAATCCAAGTTGGATAATCGCAAATAAAGCAGAAACTATCAAAAGCTTGTCTGCGAGAGGGTCCATTATTTTTCCAAAATTAGAAACCACATTAAATTGGCGAGCGAGTAAACCATCAAAAAGATCGGTAGTACTTGCCAGAATGAAAACGATAGTTGCCCACAATAGGCAGTTTTCTGCCTTGCAGAAAAAAGCGAACCACACAAAAACTGGCACCAGCAAAACTCTGAGTATTGTAAGTGAATTTGGAATATGTTTTTTCATTATAATTTTCCTCGCAAAAATAATCGGCTTAACAGTAGTGATAAAAGCAGAATCGTTGCTTCTGCAGCAAATATCCAATAGATAATTTCATACTGCAAATGATACAAATAAAGAGCTGAAAAATAGAGAGTTGCAACTAAAACAACCGGAACGAAAAATAAAGTTAACGAATTGAGCCAGAACTGTTTACTACGATTATTTTGCAAACCCCTTGATTTTTTTATAGCTTTCCAATAATCATTTGCTTTATGCTCAAAATGAAGACGCAAAAATACTGTTAAAAATATGAAAAAAAATAAAATAATTCCGTTTATAACCAAATAAATCAAATTTAAAAGTTGCAAATTATTTTGAGTTGTTTGCCAAAAATTATTATCGTAATTTATGATAATTGTATCAAATGCAGTCAAAATTTTACTTTCTAAATATTCTTTTTGAATCAATTTATAGTTTTCTGAATTAAAATATATTTTCAAAATGCTGGGAAATGTGTAGGAATTTACAAGATATTTAATATCTGTAAAATCATATTTATCAATAAGTTTTGCTGAAACAAGAGAGTCAGATTCAAGCAGGCTAAAATTTACAAAAACAAGCGTGTCTAATTCTGATTTAAGCGTTTCCAAATAGCTACTTTCATTTGAAATCAGGATAAGTGGTTTTTCGTCAAGTTTATTATGCAAATCTGATTTTAGATATTCATAACCGAGATGAACAAGATTCCACCCGACAAGGATTAGCAGAATAATAACGATTTGTAAGACAATTCCTTTTCTCATAATTTCATCACTTTATCAATATTAATTTCAAGCACGAACCAGCTCCATAATTATTTTTTCACCTTTTTTATTTTGGTTGATGATTAATTTTTTGGCAATATTTAGGTCAACCTTTTTTAAATTTTTTTCAATATCGACCATTCTAAAACACGGATAAATCAAATAAGCTTTTCCATATTTTTTGAGATTTAAATTAATGTTAGAAAATATCTCATTCATATTACAAAGAATTTCATGACGAGAGATTGCTCTGATTTTATTTGGGCTGATTTTCCCCATTTTTTGAGGATAATAAGGTGGATTAGAAACAATGAGATCATATTTTTGTTGAGCACAATATTTTTTTAAATCAGCTTGCAGAAAATGTATATTTTGTTTGGAAATTTTCGCATTTTTTTTAGAAAGTTCAACCAATTCATTTTGAATTTCAATGCCAATTATTTTCCAGTTGGGAAAATAATGTGCCAACATAATCGAGATAATGCCATTTCCGCTACCAAGTTCTAAAACATTGAGATTATTTTGTGGTTTGTTAGCTTTGATAAATTCAACTAATTCAGCAGTATCACTCGTTATGGACTGCCCCTCTTCTAATTGAAATATTTTTGTTCCAAAGGGTAATTCTACTTTTTTCAGCATAAAATTAGCTTAATTTTGTATGACCAAAGCCACCACTTCCTCTTTCGGTTTCATCAAGTTCATCACTAATTTCAAATTTGCTATCAATAATTTTAGAAATAACCATTTGTGCAATTCTCATATTTGGTTTTATTACAAATTTTTTTTTTCCAAAATTGAAGAGAATTACCTTAATTTCACCACGATAATCTGCATCAATTGTTCCTGGAGAATTCAAAATTCCAATTTTATTTTTGATAGCCAAACCACTTCTCGGTCTTATTTGAGCTTCAAATCCAGAAGGAAGGCTGATTGCGATTCCAGTTGGAATTAATTCTACTTCTTTGGCTGGCAAAATAATATTTTTTTCATTTGCTGAATAGAGATCAAATCCCGCTGCGTGCTTGGTCATCTTTTTGGGTAATATTGCATTTTCGTTAATTTTTTTTAATCTTATTTTTATCATCGGTTTTGCCTATCACTTTTTTATTTTGTTCATTTTTTGGGAACAAGTATTGAACATAAATTAAAAAGCAGGATTTCTCAGAAATCCTGCTTTTTAATTACATTTAGAATTTTCTGGTAAGAATAAAATCACAAAGCATTAATAGTAATTCAGCTCGTTCACCATAAGGTTTTAAAATTTTTTTTGCATCTGCAATTAATTTTTCTGCCATTTTCTTTGATGTTTCCAAACCATAAACTGAAGGAAAGGTAGCTTTTTGGGATTTTGCATCTTTTCCCGGACTTTTTCCAAGAGCGGACTGCGTTCCTTCTACATCCAAAATATCATCAACAATCTGGAAAGCAAGTCCTATCTTTTCTCCAAATTTATTCATTCTCTTTAAATCAGCATCTTCCGCTTTTGCCATATAACAACCAAAGCGAATTGGAATGTTAATCATTCTTGCGGTTTTGTTACTATGGATATATTGTAATATTTTTTGACTCACTTTTTTTCCTTCGCTCAAAATATCAACCATTTGTCCAGCAATCAAACCTTCATTTCCTGTCTCCTCGGAAAGCTCTTTAATCATTTTATACTTCAGGTGATAATCAATATCGGCATCTGCGATAGCATTATAGGTGTAAACCAAGAGTGAATCTCCTGCAAGCAAAGCGATATCAGAACCATAAACGACATGACAAGCTTTTCTTCCACGGCGATATTCATCATTATCTATTTCAGGTAAATCATCGTGAATTAATGTGTATGTGTGCAACATTTCCAACATTCCAGCGATGTAAAAAGTTTTTTCATAATCTTTACGAAAAAGTTTGTAAGTATTTATCATCAGATAAGGACGAAGTCTTTTCCCGCCCGCAAAAAGTGTATGCCGAATCGCTTTGTGAATTTCTTTAGGGTATTCATCTTTTCGAGGAAGATACCTGTCAATTTCGATATTAACAAGTTCTTTTTTCTCTTTAATATCTCTTTTTAGGAGCATTCGTTTTTTTGTCATTTATCCTCAAACTCAGTTTTTTGCAGTTTATCTGTCAAAATTTCAATTTTATTCTCAACTTTTTCCAGTTTTTCGTTGCAGTATTTTGCTAAAATTGAGCCCTCTTCAAACAACTCAACCATTTTATCCAACTCATTAACGCCACTTTCCAATTTATGAACAATTTTTTCCAATTTTGTTATAGCTTCTTCAAATTTCATATTTTAATTATTCGATAAAATTACGTCATCTTCAAGTTTATTCAAATATTTATAGGGATTGCGATATTTGTTGTAACGCAGAACTTCATAATGAAGGTGAGAACCTGTAGAACGCCCGGTATCCCCCATTTCACCAATTATCTGCCCTCGTTTTACCTCATCTCCAGCTTTCACGAAAATTTTGTGAAGATGTGCGTAATTTGTCTGATATCCGAATTTATGATTTAGGGCAATATATTTGCCAAAATGTTTCATTCGTCCAGTTTGACGAACTTTACCATCGGCAGTTGCATAAATAGGAGTACCTTTAGAATTCCCAAAATCTAATCCGTGGTGAAAACTTCTCTTCTTCGTAATCGGATGCGTTCGCCATCCATAAGCATCAGAAATTCTTCCGTAAGTAGGATAAATTGAGGGTGTGTTCAAATAAAGCATTTTTTTTAATTGCACTTTATCAAACAATTCTTCGTGAGTTTCAAAATCAAAATTTGTTTTACTGGTAAGTTGGATAAGTTTGTTCAGGGTTACATTGTAATCCAAACTCAATTCCTTATTGGAATCATAAAAAGTAGAATCAATTTGTGGAATACCACCAATACCCATCTCACGAATTTCTTTGTTAATAATTTTGAATTTTTTATCTGAGCGAATTTTATCTTCCCACTCCTCCATCAATCGTAACCGAGTTAACACTGAATCAATTTGAGATGAGAGAATTAAAAGTTTATTTTTGAGCTGAATATTTTCTAATAAAATAGCTTGTGCTTGAGAAATTTTATTATGATTTTGAACATTATAAGTTATGGTAATCGCAAGCAATAAAACGAGAGAAACACCCAAAGCAAATATCGCAATACCCATCTTTTTGGGTAAACTAAGATTCATCGGCTTGGACGATTCAGTCGTCGATAATGTTATGTGCCATCTCTTTCTAACTGCCATAATTCTCCATTGAAAAACTGCTCTTCAAAAGAAAAAAATTATGTTTCGATGTCAAGTTATTTAATTACCCAAAAGTTGTGAAAAGAAGAAGATATAATAATCTTTGTTAAAAATTCTTGACCTATAATGTCAGAAAATAAAAGGATTTCAAAAATAATAAAATGGAGGTTTTATGATTAGAAATTTTGCTGAACTCTTAAATATCGTAAAAAAAATGCCAAACAAAACTATCGTAATTGTAGCTGCTCACACCGAATCTGCATTAGATGCCGCTATAAAAATTAATGATGAAAATATTGCCAATTGTCTTTTGGTGGGAAATGAAAAAAAAATTCGCAAATATTTGTCGGAAAACAAGCCAAAATATAAAAATATTTTTGAGATAATAAATACCAAAGATGATTTGCAAAAAGCCGCTAAAAAATCTGTGCAAGCTGTTCAAGATGGAAAAGCAGATATTATTCTGAAAGGAAATTGTCCGACTGCCATTCTATTAAAAGCCGTTTTAGATAAAGAAAATGGACTCAGAACCGGTAATATTTTAAGTGATGTTTTGGTTTACGAACATCCCGAAAGACTTGTCTTAATGAGCGATGGCGGAATTAATTTATATCCAACTATTGAGGATAAAGTTTCAATCATTAATAATGCGGTAAAAGTGGCACATTCTCTGCAAAATAACAACCCAAAGGTTGCTCTGCTCGCTGCGGTAGAAGTTGTTAATCCCAAAATGCAAGCAACACTTGATGCTGAAATAATCACACAAATGAATGAACGAGGTGAAATTGAAGATTGCATTGTGAAGGGCCCACTTGCTTTTGATAATGCGGTAAATAAATCTGCTGCTAAAGCTAAAGGAATTGATTCAAAAGTTGCTGGTGATGCTGATATTCTTATTGTTCCCAATATTGAAGCCGGAAATATTTTTGGAAAATCCCTCACCTATTATTGCAAATATCGCGTTGCTCACGTGGTGATGGGAGCAAAAGTTCCAATTCTGATAGCCTCACGAGTTGATAGTGCAGAGACCAAATTTTTAACAATGGTTTTAGGTGTGATGAGTGCATAACAATATCTATAATTGAATATCTCAATTTTGGTATGAAATTATTTATATTCCAAAATTTCCAAAGCTGTTCTTTCATCAATTTTTCGAACTAAGAATTCTACTTTTCCCACCTCAACTCCCGGAGCAAAAATAAATTCAGTTCCCAAAAGAGACTGCATATGTTCACCTCGCACGAAATATTCTACACCTTCTGAATCTAAAAGAGATTTGACAATCGCTGTCATTGAAATATCTGAAGTTTCAAACACTTTTACAAATTCTTTTTTTTCACTTTCATCCATTTTTTAAAATCTCCATTTTATCTATTTTGCTATTTAACACCATATTCGAAACAATTCCTGTAACCATATAAGCAACGGCAATTCCCGCAAAAATTCCTTTTAATTGGAAATAATGAGAGCCAAAATAAGCCAACGGAATATAAAGCACAAACATTTGAATAATTGTGAGACCGGCAGCGTGAAATGGTCTATTCAGAACATTCAGCGCTGTATTGCTAAGCACATAAACACCTTGCAAACCAAAACTTATCGGCACGATGGTGAAATAAAGAGAAATTGTGGAAATCACTGACAAATCTTTATTGAAAAGTGTAGCGAGTGGTTTGGCTGCCAAGAATAACAAAATGGTGAGCCCCACTCCCCAATACATTGCAAATCTTTTACTTATTTTTATAGAACGAATTACACGCTCAAATTTTCGTGCTCCCAAATTTTGCCCGATAAAAGGTCCGTAAGATGTTGCCAGAGCTTTAACAACTGCCAATGAGAAAAATTCAATTTTTGTACAAACGCCAAAACCAGCAACTGCATATTGTCCATAATTGGAAACTAAACGGGTAACAATTCCAATGCTAATGGGAATGATAACACGAGAACTGGCAATCGGAACTCCAATATAAAGAATTGTCTTCCAAGAATTTAACATTTCTGAAATTTTAGGAAGCTTAAACGAAATCATTTTTTCTCGCTTAATCAAAACATAAGAAGCGATTGTGAAGGTAAAAAATCTACTAAACACAGTTGCAATCGCAGCTCCTTGCAAACCCAATTGCGGAAACGGTCCAATTCCAAAAATAAAGAGCGGATCAAGTATCATATTAATGAAAACAGCCATCAACATAATCGCGCTTGGCGTTTTTGTGTCACCAGTGGCACGAATAGCATTATTGCCAACCATCGGCACAACCACAAATGGCATACCAATATACCAAATTTTCATATATGAATTAATCATCTTTATGATTTCAGGAGTGGCTCCCAAATTGGTGAATAGCGGTTTTATCGTAAAAAGACCCGTAATTACAAAAACCAAAACTATGCTAAATGATAACAAGATTGCATCGGTGGTAAGACGCTTTACTTTGTGATGATTTCCCTCCCCAATTGCTCTTGAAATCACAGCAGATGCTCCAAAACCCAATCCAAGTGCAATACTTACTATTACCAAAACAACCGGGAAAGTGTAGCTGAGAGCCGCTAATTGGTCTCTACCTAATTTTCCCACATAAAATGTATCAACCAAATTGAAGGCAACCATTGCCAATAACCCAAATGTCATTGGAATGGTCAGATTTGTAAGAGTTCTTCCAACCGGTCCAGTTGTTAACTTTGATTGATTCATCATATTTTCTCTTTATATTTTTTTTGATACAATAATTATTTTATTGTGTAGAGTCAAGCATAATTATCTTTACAAAATTTACAGCCATATTTTTTTCGCAAAAAAATGAGGAATGTATTATGAATAAAATTGGTTTTAATTTCCCAAACGAGCCACGCCAAACTGCACTTTACAATGTTGAAGAATGGTATCAGGAGCTTCTTGCAAAGCAGTTCAATCGAGCTTACAAACCTATCAAAAGAAGTAATTTTGGTGAGTATAATATGGCAGTAAATTATCTAACCTCTGTAATGGAAGAAGCCACAGCAATCAATAAAGTAGCTATTTTCAATATTGACCATATGGCACAAATTCAGTTCAAAGGAAAAGATTCAACAAATTTGCTGAATCGAGTTTTCCCAATCGAAATTTCTTCGATGAAAATCGGGCAATGTAAATACACCCTTTTGCTCACAGAAAAAGCAACCGTTCTGGATGATATGATAATTATGCGAGTTGCAGAAGATAATTTTTTAATTGTCATCAACGCCGGACACGATATTACCGATGCTGAAAAAGGTTTAACTTCTGATGCAGATTTCATCAATTCTTATCGAAAAAAAAATGAAGAAATTGAAATTATCGACATCTCTTCCAAGTTGGTAAAAATAGATGTTCAAGGTCCACTTTCCTATAAATTAATTACTCAATTATATGGAAATGAGGTTGTAAAAAATAGGAATAAACCCGCCAAAAATATGCCATTTTTCTCTTTCAATGAATTTCAATTTGAAGGTCATAAATACTTTTTGAGCAGAACTGGATACACAAATCGTTGGGGTTGGGAAATGTATATTCCCACCAAAGTTGCCGAAAAACAGTTCAAACGAATTGCCAAAAAAGCTCTGGAATTAGGTGGATTAGTTGTCGGTTTGGGTGGACGAGATGAAAATCGTATTTCTGCTGGAAATTTTGGTTTACCATTAAATGGTAGCGAATATGATTCCGAACATACTCCCGTAAATGCACCTCTATTTTCCGCCGCAATAAATATGGAAAAGGATGATTTTATCGGGAAAAAAGCTCTCTTAAAAGAGATTGGAAATAAACAAAAAATGGTTCTTTTCATTTCGGAAGGTATTGTGGTTGGAAAAAATATCTATCAAAATGGGGAAAAAATTGGAACCGTTACATCCAGTATAAACTCACCAAATATTCCTCAAGAAAAAAGAGAATTTATTGCTTCAAGCAGAAAAAATGTGAATGGAATTGATGGAAGAGCTGCTATCGGTTTGGGTTGGTTAAAACATAATCCATTTGAAATTGATGAAAATGGAAAAGATATTCTCGAAAAAGATGGGAAAGCTGTTCGCATTAAAATAGAATTCTATCGAGAAGATTCCGAAGGAAATCCGAAAGGAAAACCTATTTTTGGCTTTATTTCTGGCGACGGAGTAAATTCGGCAACTGCTCCCAGACCACTAAAAAGAATTCAAAATTTGTAATTTCGCAAAAAATATTAAAATTGTTTTGACATAAAAACCCTACATTCTAAATGTGCCTCTCGTGAGTTGAATAAAAAATATAGAGTGTCCTTAAAAAGGAAAATAAACAAAATTCGGGGGCGTAGTTCAGTTGGTTAGAACGTCTGCCTGTCACGCAGAAGGTCGCGAGTTCGAGTCCCGTCGCTCCCGCCATTTTAAAAGCCAGTTCATTTTGAACTGGCTTTTATTGTTGAGGTAAAAATGTATTATACTTATATTCTTCATTCTGAATCAACCAACAAATATTACGTTGGATATACGCACAATCTCAATCTGAGAATAGAGAGACACAACGCAGGTTGGAGCAAATCAACTAAATCTGGAATACCTTGGAAAATTGTATATTCTGAAGAATATGAAACAAAATCGGAAGCGATAAAACGAGAATTTCAAATTAAACATAAAAAAAGTAGAAAATACATTGAACATCTGGTAAACGAATAACGCAGAAGGTCGTCCCGAATAACGGAGTTTTCGGGAAGTCCCGTCGCTCCCGCCATTTTAAAAGCCAGTTCATTTTGAACTGGCTTTT
>CAYQOZ010000045.1:0-11953 GCA_964419355.1 uncultured Candidatus Cloacimonadota bacterium
CTTTATCGCCCTCTTTCGGAGAAAAATTTAGCAATTTGTTGGCAAATTTAAAAAATACACAACGAATTGAGCTGTTATCATCTTTCAAAGAAAAATAGATGTGTCCCGAGCGGTGATGCGTGAAATTAGCAATTTCACCTTCCACTAATAAATTCGGGATATTGCCTTCGATCACATTCTTCAAATGGCGATTAACTTCCGTTACGCTAAAAATATTTTCAACTTCATTATTCATATAATTTTCAAAAAATAATGACCCATATTTTGTCAATACAATAAAAAAGTTTGACAATAAATTCCACTTTAATTTCCTAACCACCTAATAAAAAACTGAGAGGAAATTTTATGAAAAAGTTAATTGCTTTATTTTTTTTAATTACTGTTTTTTTGAATGCACAGGATTTATCTTTTTGGCAAAACATCCGCAATAGCTCGGTTACAGAAGATAACGAGATTTTTATCCGATGCGAAATGCCCACTGAAATTATGAACTATAACTCTGATAGCACCATCGAGTATACTTGTGAAGATAATTGGCAAATTGCAGATTTAGACTTCCTTTGGTTAGATGCTTTTGAAATTCCTACTTGGCAAGCCACAATTGAAGCAGATATTTTCCAAACACAAACCTACCTCTGCAAAACAGAGCAGGATTCTGCTGTTATTTTGATGCCTAAACACTATAATACTCCTTATTTTTTATCACATTACAGTTTAGTTACCGAAGACCCCCCAAACGATTTGGAAGAAATTGAAGAATATTTGCCAAATTTAGACATTGTTGCTGAACATTTTGCCTATTCCGATGACCGTTTTTACGCTGTAATTCAGAATAGTGGAGATGGTTTTCCCACTAATAGCGGTGGCTTTTTCCCTGATGAATACTACATTTACGGAGCTGGGTTCGTAAACCCAGAAACCGCTCTCATCGATACAACCGTATACGCAATGATTTATCTCGATGTTTTTGGTTTTTTTAGTCCTGGATTATACAAATTTAGCGGAACTGACATCGAAAACATGGAACAAATTGGCGAAATTGAATATGAAATTGATGGCGATATGCTCTATCTTAGTTGCAATATTTCCGACCTTACAGAAGATGAAAATTTTGGTGAATGGCCAAACGAATCAAACAGTTTGGGATTTGAAAGTGTTACACAAATGGTTGGTTTAGATGTAATGGAGCCATCTTTTACTTTTGGTGACATTACCAAACCTGCGATACTTGTTTTTGATGATTATAAAATCGAATCTTTCCAAAATGTGTTGCCAGAAATTTCTAATATTTTAGTTGAAAGCGATGATTACTACACAATGATTTTGTTGGAATATTTTGATGCAAACGGGCATTTTCCAATTGTCCACGAAATTATTGTTCAACCCGGCAATATTACCTACCCGATGATTGAGCTTTCACACGATTTTTCTGGGACAGTTGAATTTGTAACGAATATGCCAGCTTATTGGTCGTCTTTCGAAATTGTGTTTAGCGATAACAATAGTGATTTTATTACTGAAACTTGGGGTGTTTCAACCGAAAATAACGAACTAGAAATTCCAAATTATAACTTACAAAATTATCCTAATCCTTTTAATAGTCAAACCACCATTTCATTTAATCTCACCACAGAGAGCACCGAGAACACGGAGATAATAATCTACAACATCAAAGGTCAGAAGATTGACCAATTAGAAATTACGAATTATGAATTAGGAATGAATCAGATTATCTATTCAGCAGATAAACTTTCATCTGGGATTTACTTCTACAAACTTATGGTTGATGATAAAATAATTGCAACTAAAAAAATGATTTTAATAAAATAATTATAAATAAAAGAAAAAAATATGGGAAATAGATGTTTATAGATTATGCACGGATAAAAGTAGAATCTGGTAGAGGTGGAGATGGTTGCATCAGTTTTCGCCGAGAGAAGTTTGTAGCAAAGGGTGGTCCAGATGGCGGTGATGGTGGCAAAGGTGGTAGCATTATCGCGGCTGGAGATGAAAACATAAACACGCTCGTTGCCTATCGATACAATAAATTGTTCAAAGCAAAACGCGGTGAAAATGGCAAAGGTAGTAACCAAACTGGTGGTAGCGGTGAAAATAGATTTTTGAAATTTCCACTCGGCACAGAAATTTTTGACATCACCGACGGAAAACGCGAAAAAATTGGCGAAGTTACAACGCACAATCAAGAATTATTTTTGGCAGAAGGTGGAAATGGCGGTAGGGGAAATACGCGTTTTAAAACTGCAACCAATAAAGCTCCACGATACGCAAAACCAGGTGGAGACAGCATTTACTTTGAACTCGAACTTGTCTTAAAATTAATGGCAGATGTTGGATTGGTCGGTTTTCCAAATGCTGGAAAATCCACTCTACTTAGTAAAGTTTCGGCAGCCCATCCGAAAATTGCCAATTACGAATTTACTACCCTCAAACCATCTTTAGGTGTTGTTCAAATTAACGAATATGAATCTTTTGTAATGGCAGATATTCCCGGAATTATCGAAGGTGCACATGAGGGTAAAGGTTTGGGAGACCAATTTTTACGGCACATTCAACGCACCAAAGTTTTACTTTTTCTCATCGATATTAATTCCGATAATCCGCTCAAAGATTACCAAGTTCTGCAAAAAGAATTGCATCTTTACGACCCTCATTTGGACAAAAAACCACATCTAATTGCGTTGAGTAAATTGGATACAATTTCCAAAGACGACAAAGCTGAAATGCTCAGTTTAATAAAGGCTGAATTCAAATCGGAATTTCACGAAAATATTATCTCAATATCTTCCATCTCAAATAAAAATCTCAATACATTAAAATTACAACTATTCAAAAAAATTGAATTGGTTTCATGATGTCTTTATTTCGTAGAAATTAAGAAAAGTTTATGGAAAAAATTAAAGCTTGGATACAACTTCTTGCTGTTCCCGGAGTTGGAAGTAGCAAAGCGATTAAAATTGTAAAACTTTTGGGAGAACCAGCGGAGTTTATCAACACAAAAAGCGACCAATTATCGGATTTAGATTTTCTAACTGAAACTGAAAAATCGGGAATACAAACGGCTGAAGAACCAAATGATTGGGAAAATATTTGCAAACTTATAAGTGAGTATGACATAAAATTCATCTCAATTTTGGATGAAAAATACCCAAATATTTTAAAGAATATTTTCGACCCACCTCCATTTTTATTTTATCGAGGCACCTTAAAAAAAGAAGATTTTCGCAGATCAATCGCGATGGTAGGAACCAGAAAAGCGAGCAATTATGGAAAGTTGATGACAAAACAAATTGGAGAAAAATTGGTGCACGCTGGTTTCACAATTATTAGCGGACTTGCTTACGGAATTGACACACTCTCCCATTTTGCGGCTGTGAAAAATGGAGGTAGAACAATAGCTGTTTTTGGGACCGGTGTCGATCAAATTTATCCACCTCGAAATCGTGAACTTGCTGAAATGATTATCCAAAACGGTGCATTAATTTCAGAATTTGTGCCCGGTAGTAAAGCAGAGAAATGGAATTTTCCTACTCGAAACCGCATCATTAGCGGACTAAGTTTGGGAAGTGTAATCATCGAAGGTGGCAAAAAAAGCGGAGCATTACTTACAGCAAAATTTGCTCTTGATCAAAATCGTGATATATTTGCGTTGCCCGGAGATATAAATCGACCACAATCTGCTGGACCAAATTACTTGATAAAATTAGGTGCAAAAATTGTTACTTCGGCCGATGATATTCTGCAAGAATATGATATTAAATTGGATGAACAACCTTTATTTTTTCCAGAATTGAACGAAAAAGAGGAGAAAATTTATCAGATAATTCTGAACAATAAACCAGAAATTCATTTCGATAAATTGATTATCAAAACTGGATATTCTGTAAGTGAAATTTCTACTTTGCTACTTTCATTAGAATTGAAAAACACAATCAAAAAAACTGCTGGCAATAAAATAATGCCATTATATTGACGAAAAAAATATTTGCTTTGAACAGTCTGCTTGACAGCAGAAGGTTCATCAAAAAATTAATTCCAAATGAAAATTATGAATAGAAGAAAAACTAAAATTACCAGAAATTATTTGATGCATCCGGATGGTTCGGTGCTGATTGAGACTGGAAATACAAAAATAATCTGCACGGCTACGGTGGAAAAAAGTATTCCGCATTTTCTAAAAAATACTAATCCGCCACAGGGTTGGCTAACTGCGGAATATAATATGTTACCTGGTGCACCTAATTTCCGATATAGCAGAGAGCGAAGAGGTGTGAAAGGCAGAACTGCTGAAATTCAAAGACTTATCGGGCGATCGTTGAGAGCTGTGGTTGAGATGACGAAATTTCCCGGTTATCAAATTACGCTGGATTGTGATGTGATTCAGGCTGATGGCGGAACCAGAACTGCCGCTGTAACCGGAGCTTGCGTTGCTTTATATGATGCATTTGCCAAGATGAAATTTCGAAATGAAATTGAAGAAAATCCGTTGAAAGAATGGGTGGCAGCAATCAGCGTGGGAATTGTGAATGGGAAAGCAGTCGTCGATTTGTGCTACGAAGAAGATTCCAATGCGGATGTTGATATGAATATTGTGATGACAGAAAGTGGTAAATTTGTGGAAATTCAAGGAACTGCCGAAGCTGAACCATTTTCTGATGAAGAGCTTTCCATTATGCTTTCTTCTGCCAAAAAAGAGATAAACAGTTTAATAAAATATCAAAAAAAAGTTGTTCAAAAATAAGATGCAGGGATTTTTATGTTTTTTAAGAAAAAAGAAAAACCAATAAAACGCAGAAAAAATAAGATTCAAGAATACATTGAAGCAATTTTGTTTGCCTTTGTGGTAGCAATGCTTATCAGAAATTATACCATTCAAACTTTTAGAATACCTTCATCTTCGATGGAGAAAACTCTTCTCATTGGCGATTTTTTAATTGGAAATAAATTAAAATATTTTTTCACAGAACCAAAGCGGGAAGATATCGTTATTTTCTACTATCCAGCCGATTCAGAAGAGCCAGAACCACGCAAAAATTTTGCCAAAATCATCGGACCTGTCTATTTTGATAAAACAAAGTGGCTACCAACTTGGCATCAACGGAAAAATATAGTAAAACGCGTGATTGGAATGCCTGGCGATGAGATTCTTATAAAAGATAAAAAAGTTTACATAAATGATGAGTTGTTCGAGCGTGATTATGTGCAGTTTATCGATAATCGGATTTTTCCACGAAGTTCTGGAAGAATTTATTGGGATGACAAATTTATGGGAAGTCGTGATAATTTTGGTCCTATTACCGTTCCCGAAAACCAATATTTTGTAATGGGAGACAATCGTGATGTGAGTGGTGATAGCCGTTATTGGGGATTTTTGCCACGCAATTTTATTACAGGAACTCCGGGTATTGTTTATCTCTCGATTGGTGAAAAACCGATTGATACTTTCAGAAATTATTACTTTAAACAGCAAGGCCATTTTGACCAAAAAACTGAGTTCAGATGGAAGAGGATGTTCAAATTGATTCATTAATCAAATTTGTTTATATTCATATTCCATTTTGTATTAGAAAGTGTGATTATTGCTCATTTTATTCCAAAATATACTCTCCGAAAAAAATGGAAAATTATGTATCAAATTTAGTTCAAGAGATAGAAAGACAACATCGTTATTTTAAAATCAAACCCAAAACAATATATCTTGGTGGTGGAACACCATCACTTTTATTAACTGCACAAATAAATGAAATCATTTCAGCTTTCGGCACAAAAATTTGTGAAGAAATTACGCTGGAATGCAATCCGCAAAACATCGATGAAAAATTTGTGAAAAATCTAAAAAATACAAAAATAAATCGGATTAGTTTGGGTGTGCAATCCTTTCTTGATTATGAACTTAAAACTTTGGGAAGATTGCACGGTTCAGAGAAAATATACTCATCTTTTAAACTTTTACGACAAGCAGAAATAGAAAATATTTCGGTTGATTTAATTTATGGTTTGCCCAATCAAAAGCAGAAAGATGTGGAATTTTCTGTGGAAAAAATCATTCAGCTAAGTCCCGAGCATATCTCCATTTACTGTCTAAGTTTAGAAAAAAAAGTTCCACTTTTCGACAGAAAATCCCAAATTCCAAACGATGAGGATGTTTCCAAATTTTATTATTTGATTCGCAAAAAATTATTAAAAGCGGGTTATTTTCAATATGAAATTTCCAATTTTGCAAAAAAAGGATTTGAATCAAAACATAATTTAAGTTATTGGAATGACGAATATTATTTAGGCTTTGGCTCATCTGCTGCGAGTTATTTCGAAAAGAAAATGAAAGTTTATCGTTGCACAAATTCAGCTGATATTGCAAGTTGGCAAAAGAATCGAAAATGTGTTGAGTCGTCTCACAAACAGCAAGAGCAGGAGTTTATATTTTTGGGATTGAGAAAATCTGAAGGAATAAATTTATTGAAATATAAAAATAAATTTAAGAAAGAATTTGAAGCGGAGTACAAAAAAGTTTTACATAAATTCGATAAAAATTTGGTTATTAAAGATGGTTATTTAAAATTAACTCCGCAAACATATTTTATTTCAAATGAGATATTTTTGGAATTTATGTAGATAAAATCAAGGGGCAAATTATGAAATATATTTTAGCATTGTTAATTCTTACAATTAGTTTTTCAGCATCGGCGGAAATACTTATTCCGATGGATAATTCACAATCTAATCATCTCAAAGCGTATGGAATTGCGTTTGCATCCTTACAACAGCAAATCTCTGTAAAGTGGCTTTTGAATTATCGAGGTGGCTCTTTTCTTATCTCAAATTCTGAAAATGTGAAATCGATGTGCAGAGTTCGAGGAGTGATTTACGAGGAGATTTCTTCATCAAATGTTGCGTCTATTTTAATGGAGATTGAGAGTGAAAATATGCACGCTGTGGTTTTGGAAAAAGAACCTAAAATTGCCATCTATTCCCCGCCAAATGCACAACCTTGGGACGATGCGGTAACATTGGCACTTACTTATGCAGAGATAAAATATGATACAATTTGGGACGAGGAAGTTTTGGCTGGAAATTTGAATAATTATGATTGGCTTCATCTTCATCACGAAGATTTTACGGGACAATACGGAAAATTTTATGGAAGTTTTCGCAATGTAGATTGGTATAAAGAAGAGGTGCAAAAAAACGAAGAACTTGCAAAAAAGCTTGGTTTTAACAAGGTTTGGAGATTGAAGCATGCTGTTGCAGAAAAGATTAGAATTTATGTAGAGCAAGGTGGTTTTTTATTTGCAATGTGTGCCGCCACCGACACATTCGACATCGCACTTGCCACCAGAAATATTGATATTTGTCAGTCAGTTTTTGATGGTGATGAGCTTACTTCAAATTATCAAAATAAATTAGATTTTTCACGAACTTTTGCTTTTCAAGATTTCAAACTTTATCCAAATCCATACAAATATGAATTTTCTGAAATTGATGCCAGCGATTATGCTAAATTACGAGGAGCGGAAGCCGATTATTTCCAGCTTTTTGATTTCTCGGCAAAATACGACCCGGTACCAACAATGCTCACTCAATGTCAGACAAATGTTATTAATGGATTTTTGGGTCAGACCACTTCTTTCCACAAAAAATATGTGAAGAAAAGCGTGATTATTTTGGGGGAATCTCCGGGAATGGAAGAGGTAAAATATCTACATGGAAATTTTGGAAAAGGAACTTTTACATTTTACGGCGGACACGATCCTGAAGATTATCAGCACAGAATCGGTGATCCCGAAACGGTGCTTGATTTACACAAAAATTCACCGGGTTACAGATTGATTTTGAATAATATTTTATTTCCAGCCGCCGAGAAAAAGAAATTGAAAACCTAATAATAATTAGAAGAACATTCTAACTATTTCGTAAAATATCTGCTATTTAAAGACACTCTGCATAAAAACATTTTGCATAAAAAAGAGAGCAATATATGCCAATATCGCTGATGCAATTGGAGTTGCCACCCATCCCAAACTTATTTGCCCGAGTTTTTGGAAATTAATATTTCTTCCACCTTTTGCTAAACTAATTCCCATCACAGCACCAACAACGGCTTGTGAAGAAGAAACTGGAACCAAAGGAAATGTTGGCAAATGAAGTGAAGTAAGCAGATTATGTAATCCTTGCGATGCAAACAGGAATAAGGTCATCGAATTTGCCAGAACAACAACCAATGCAGTTACAGGTGAAAGTTTGAATATTCCCGATCCAACGGTCATTATCACTTTCTTGGAATAGGTAAAAACACCAAAAGCAATTGCAATTCCACCAACTAAAAATAATTGTTGAATAGATGAAAGATGGAATGAACCGGCAAAAGTAATATCATTAAACGGTGAAGAATTAATGAAAACACCCATGACATTACCAATATTATTTGCTCCCAAGCTGTATGAACCAAATGCTCCTACAATAAGTAATCCTATTCGAGTGTATAAATCTAAATGGAGGAGATGTATTTTTGATCTTTCAACAATTTTTTTTGTGAGATGGAAAAGTAGAAATGCAAAAATTGCGGATAAAATGGGGGAAAACACCCAACTTCCTACAATTTTGGAAAGCGAACTCATATTAGTAGCAGTTTGCGAAAAGAAGTTCCAACCGATAATTGCACCAACAATAGCTTGAGATGTAGAAACTGGTAAGCCGGCTTTGGTCATCCACATTACTGTAAGTGCTGCTGCCAAAGCAACAGTAAATGCTCCAGCCAGTTGATTTACTGAACCCAATTTATCCAAAGTGTGAGATGCTCCTGCACCACTTACAACAGCTCCAATAATTATAAATATACTGCAAATTAAAGCTGCTGTCTTGAACTTAATCATCTTGGTGCCGACGGCTGTTCCAAAAATATTTGCCGCATCATTTGCACCGAGCGACCAACCGAGAAAAAGTCCGCTGGATAAGAAAAATATAATGATTAACATAATAAAATTAGATTCTACGCTTGATAGCGTAAACAGATAATCGTTCAGCTACAGATTGTGCCACATCTGAAACCGTAGCAATTTTTTCAGCGAAATATCTTAGATGAACTTTTTGGCTAAAACTTTCAATTTCGTTGCTATTAAAAACATTTCTCTTTAAATGTTCTTCCACATCATCAGCTTCGTGTTCATAAAAATGCACCTTATTTACATAATTACTAACCATCTCAATTTCACGAAAAAAGGCTCGTGCTCCTTTCACAACTTCTTCCACCGCTTTTGTGGAAAGTTCAGAAAGTTCGATAAAATCGCTTTTGAGAAATTCAGGAATTTTTGGCATTTCGATGGAAAATTGTTCCAATACTTTTTCGCAAATATCAACAATATCATCGAGAGTTTCCAAAAGTCCCAATACATCACCGCGAGATTCAGGAATTAACATATAGGTGTAAAGTTTGTGCTTAATATCACGTCGAATATCGTCTGCACCACTTTCTAAAATTGAGATATCTTTGAAATTTCTTTCAAATTTATCTTTTTTTCCGCTTACATAAGCTTTCACACCTTCTTGAAAAATTAGCCCTGCTGTGGTTACACGGTCAAGGTAACCATCGATATCTCCTTCCAATTGTTTAGTTTTATTATTAAAAAATTTAATCATATCAATCTCCTATGATTTCTGTTTTGATATCTATCGAACATCAATCCGTGACGCAATCCACGAGTGCTAATTGTGAAATATTCAATCTGGAGAATTTCCATAATTGTTTTAATAATTACCGCACCTGCTAAAATTATATCTGCTCTTTTCGGTTGCAATCCGGGAATCTTTTTTCGTTCTTCGATAGTCTTATTTTTGTATAAATTAATTTGCCTTTTTACTTCGGTGAAAGTCATTTTGGAACCCTGAATTACATTGCAATCGTATTTTACCATTTTGTGCATAACCGCAGCCATGCTAGTAACTGTTCCGCCAATTCCGATTAGAAACTTTGCAGTTTTGTTGGGAATTTTATTGCTGAAAAGCTTCATCACAAAATCCATTAAATTTTGAAGTTCAGTGTCAGTTACGGGATCTGAAAGCAAATATTTTTCAGTGAGTTGTATTGCACCTATATCCAAGCTAATACTATCTTTAAGGTCTCTTCCTTTTCCAAAAGTAAATTCTGTGCTACCACCACCAGTATCGAAAATGGCTACATTTTTATCTGTTTTTACGATTGTGGATAATACCGCTAAATATGATAATCTTGCTTCCTCTTTTCCCAAAATAACTTTGATGGTAAGTCCCAATTCATCTTTTGCTTTTTTCAGGAAAACATCGCTGTTTTTTGCGGTTCGCAAACACATTGTTCCAACTGCAATTATTTCTTCTACCTTTTCTCTTTTGGCTTCTGCTAGAAATTTTTTTAAGACGATAATATTCCTAATCATCGCTTCATCTGATAGTATTTTTGCTTCCAGAAGCCCTTCTCCCAATCTGGAGATATTATTTTTTTCAACGATTGTTTCCGCTTTTCCATTCTCTACAGAAAATAGGAAAAATTTAATCGAGTTTGTACCAATATCTAATATTGCATATTTTTTCATATTTTTTGGAGCGACAATTTTTATTATTATTTCTTTTTTAGTTAGATAAAATCAAAGAACCAAAATTTCTTCTAATTTTGGTTCTTTCACGATGTAAGTTTTTAACTTATTTAGAAACAAAATCCCCGAGAATTCTCAGGGATTTTGTTTTTCTAGTTTTTAGTTATTTGCTGTTACTTTGAAGAATTTCATAACTGAAGCACCAATCGATTCAAATGTAGTATCGGTTATTGGTTCAGTATTTATTTGCACGAATTCTCCGTTTGGTGTTTCACAATTATAAACATTATAGTATTCTGCACCATCTACAGCATCCCAAGTTAGTGTACGCACTACATGGCCAATTTCGTCTGTGCTAACTACTATGGCGATATTCGCAGGAACTGCTGGTGGAAGTGGAGAAACCATCAAATCATCTATGTAATCGTAAGGTTCTGATGATAATTCAACTTCTGCATTCGCAATATTTCCTGTCGCTACTTCTTGAACTCTAAGATGAAGTGTCTCACCAATTGCCCAAGGTGTTGGGAAACTCTCACACTGAACGGAAACATGATTTTCAAATTGAATGTTCCAATCACAGTTTCCTGAATCTTGAGTAAGAATTTCATCTTCACGACCTACAATCCATGCTTCGAAAGTTACATCTTCAGGGTGAACATCGTGGCCTGTTACTGTGAAGGTTACAGGAATCACAACATCAGCTCCACCATCACTGGTTACAGTAATATTAGCTGTGTAATCACCCGCATCAAGATCAGTATCATCGAAAGTTACTGTGATTGCATCTGATGCACCATAATCTACATCACCAGAGATTGGGTCAATAGTTAACCACTCTTCTCTTGCACTCTCTTCATAACACAATACTTCCGCATAAACCATGTGAGATATACGGTCGTTAATTTTATGAGATTTAACGGCTGAAAGTGCTGTGTAGCCTGATTCAATTACATAGTTAAGTACAGATCCTTCCTCTCCAACATTAGAAATATTGAAGATTACATCGCCGTTACCTGTTTGTGTAATTGATGTTACATCTACATCAATCGTTGGAATTGGTGCAGCTATTTCCATGATGTCGTTTGCATCGCGAGGTTCAAGCTTGAACGCTCCATATGAGTAAGTTAAAACGCCAGTAACATTGTATTCAGTATCTACAACTGGAGTAAATGCAAACATTTTGTCATCAATTATTGCAACACCACTGCCATCATCGATAGACCATTCTCCGTTACCCATATCTGCATTATCACAAACACCAGATGTAGTAACAAGAACACTTTCGTAAGCTTCTTCATTACATTGAACGGTGGTGATTACAACTGCTTCTGGCAATGCATTGCCAGAAGAATTGACAATATAAGATTGAA
>CAYQOZ010000046.1:0-11642 GCA_964419355.1 uncultured Candidatus Cloacimonadota bacterium
ACATTAGGCGATAAAAAAATAACAGCCGTTTCAAACTTTCTGAAATTGTTTGTAATTTTAAGGTTGGTAAAAAATAGCATATAATGATTAGGAGGAAAAATGAAAAAGAGATTTATAATAGCAATGTTTATTGTTTTGATTTATGCATCTGCGTATAGTCAGGAATTAACATCCAATTTTCGAATTGGTGTTTCTTATAATACTCTCTATTCCCATTTAAGCAATGAACAAGGTGGTATTGGATTACACGGTGAAGTATATATACCAATTAAAGCAATAAAAAACGTACAATTTTTAATTGGTGGTATTTCTACTGAGGCAAAGTTAGAAAACTACGGAGAAGAAGAAGATTATGATGGACACCAACCCAATCTTTGGAGCAATTTTGTTGGTGGCTATTTAGGATTAAGAAGTTCAGTAGGAAAATCTTTCGGGTTTGAATGTTCAGCTGGAATTGGCTACTTTTCATACCGACAATCTATTAATCAATCAAGTGAACCTTCGACAAATTATGTAGCTGGCTCATCGTTCGGAGGTATTTTTTCTGCAGGTCCATTCATAAATATTTCAAAAGCATTTAATCTTTCTATTAATGGTTTTGCTGCAGGTAATGGTGGAGAAAATGCAGCATTTTCTTCATTATTTGGTTTTAGATTACTACTGGGTTCTTCTTTCTGAATTTAAATAATCTAATCCAATAATATTTCAAAAACAGCCTGATTGTGTGTTAAACAAACTTATTGCTTTCGCTGGATTTGAGTTGTGGTTTTAATTCTTCCGAAAACGACGAAGAAGATTTGGGCTAAACTTTCCAATTCTGGATTTAAAGCGAACAGAAACTTTTAGAGGAAAGTAAAAAATTTAGTTGCAACGTATAAGTTGGTTTGTGTTTCTTGCTGCTGTGGTTCCGATTAAATGATTTTTCAGACGAGAGATTTCAAAAGTCTAAAAATATTTTAAGTTTTGCAGTTTGCTTTAACTGTTCAGCAGAGGAAAAATAATTGAATCGCCTAACAAAAGCCTCCACAAGCAGGGTTAGCTGGTTTGTCTTGCCTGAATCGTTCCGATTCAGACGATTGGTAATTCTGGGTTTTGTTTGCTGTTGGCTCGTGGCAGGCTCTATCCATTACCGAACCCTTTTCGTGTAACCTGATGCGATCTCAAATTGTTTCTTTGAGATAGTTGCAAAGATTAACACAATGGGCATATCATCACCCATAAATGAATGACCCGGCTCAACTATTGTATTGGCACCACCCCCTTTTTTTTATTTACCAATTGCGTAAGCACTATTAACAATTAGCATTTAACACTATTCTCCTAACCCTTCCAAAATCTATTTTATCCCAAGAAATGTTTTAACTTTCTATGGAAATGTTTCATCTTTCTAGAGATAAAAACGAAAATGTGATGAAATCTTTAATTAAATAATGTAAAATTTTGGTGCTTATTTAATTCGTTAAAATTTCAATTGAATTTAGATAGAATTTTTTGTGAAATTGCTCCGATAAATGGAGTAAAAAAATGCGATTAATTTGTTTAATTGCCGAATTACTAATAGTAATATTTTCAAGTTGGTTGCCAATATCATAAATTTGCGATAAAATACTCGTAACTTCATTTGATAATCCGATTACAGGGAAATTTGCACGGAAACATTTTTGACAAATAAAGCCGTGTTTATGCGGATAATATGCTGAAATTTCATTGAGATTTCCACCACACAAGACACAAGTTTGTAAATCTAATGAGATGCCATATATTTTATAAATTTTCAGCAAGAAACGCCAAAAAATTGCAATACCATTTTTCTTAATTGTTTTAATATAACTAAAATAGTTATTTATAAGTTCATAAAATTCGATGGATTCCTCTGCATGGATAATTAGTTGTCGATAAATTTCTACACTCGCCTGCATCAAAACTGTGGAATTAAAGTTTGTTTCAAAAGCATTCGCATGTAAAATAGTTGCTGATTTATACAAATACCAATCGGAACTTGATTTTTTATAAAGTAGTAAATCAACTTCATTTAAAATTTCAAGCAATCCAATATTTTTACTTTTTGCTTTACGAATACCTTTTGCCATCACAGCAATAACGCCTAAATCTGGAGTGAGAATATCGAGAATTACACTGGTTTCGCGGTAAGCAATTTTCCGTAAAATTATTCCTTTTGTTTTGATGTCTCGCATATTACTGTGAATAATGGATGATGACTATTCCACCGTTACGCTTTTGGCTAAGTTACGTGGTTGATCCACATCTAAGCCGCGTAAATTTGCCACATGATATGCTAACATTTGCAAAGGAATTACCGATAAAAGTGGGTGTAACGAATGAATCGTTTCAGGAATATAAATCACATTTTCAGAAATTTCTTTAATTTTTTCATCACCTTCCGTTGCAATGGTAATGATGCGTCCATTGCGTGCTTTTACTTCGTTTAAATTTGAAATAATTTTATCATAAATAGCATCCTTCAAAGCAATGGCAATAACTGGCATATTTTCATCAATTAGAGCAATCGGTCCGTGTTTCATCTCTGCCGCTGGATAACCTTCCGCATGAATATATGAAATTTCTTTCAGTTTGAGAGCACCTTCCAATGCAACGGGATAGTTTATACCACGTCCCAAATAGAGTGCATTTGTGGAATCTTTAATCGTTTCTGCGATTTGTCTAATTTTTTCATCATTATCTAATATTCGTTGAATTTTCTGTGGAATTTGCTTCAATTCTTTGATAAATCCAGCACCAAAAGTTGGCGATAAATCTTTCATTCTACCCAAAATAACTGCGAGAAGAGTAAGCACCGTAACTTGCGAAGTAAATGCTTTGGTGGAAGCAACCCCAATTTCTGCCCCTGCATGGATATAAACACCACCGTCAGATTCACGAGCTATTGTGCTACCAATTGTATTTGTGAGTCCAAAAACTTTTGCACCGCGTGCTTGTGCTTCACGCAGAGCTGCCAATGTATCCGCAGTTTCACCAGATTGACTAATCACAAAGACAAGCGTGTCGGCTGGGATAATTGGATTACGATAACGATATTCGCTAGCATACTCCACTTCGACCGGAATGCGTGCTAAGTTTTCGATAATATATTCGCCAATAAGCGCCGCATGCCAAGAAGTTCCACACGCGATGATTTGTATTTTTTTGATTTTTCTTAACTCTTCACCGCTCATGTTCAAACCACCCAAACGACAAGTAGATAATTTTTCATTTAATCTACCACGGAAAGCATTTTCTACTGAAATGGGTTGTTCAAAAATTTCTTTCAACATAAAATAGTCATAATTTCCCTTTTCAATAGCAGAAACTTGCCAATCTACTTCCGATATCTTTGCTTTTACAGTCTGGTTTTCAAGTGTAGTCAATTCAAATTTATCTTTGTCTACCGTAACCATCTCGCCATCTTGCAAGTAAATCACTTTTTTTGTGTGAATGATAATCGCAGCTACATCTGATGTGATGAAAAATTCATTGTTTCCAATTCCTAAAATGAGTGGACTACCCTTGCGTGCTGCCACGATTTGGTTTGAATTTTCTTTATTAATGACAGCAATGCCAAATGTGCCTTCCACTAGTTTAAGTGCCTCTTGAACTGCAAGCGTAAGATTTTTTTCTGTTTTATGGAAATATTCAATCAAATGTGCTAAAACTTCAGTATCTGTATCAGAACTGAAATTATAGCCTTTTGTTTCGAGTTTTTTCCGTAATTCTCGATGATTTTCGATAATGCCATTATGCACCACCGCAATTTTTTGACTTTCATCTGAATGCGGATGAGCGTTTTTGAGGTTTGGCTTTCCGTGTGTAGCCCAACGCGTGTGTGCAATACCAGTTTCACCAAAAGTTTCAGCAGGAGTTGGCAGGGAACGCTCAAGTTCGATGATTTTCCCAACTTCTTTGAAAATCTTCAGATTTTTTTTCTTATCGATAATCGCAATTCCAGCACTATCGTAACCACGATACTCCAATCTTTTTAGCCCTTCAATTATAATCGGTGTTGCATTTCGTTTTCCGATGTATCCTACTATTCCACACATGGTTACACCTCCATATTTAATGAGTTACTTTCATTAATTTTATCGAATATTTTCAGCAACCATACAAACGCTAAGACAGCTGGGATAATTAACCACCAACTAAATTCTTGTTCAATAATTAATTTGTTAATAATTGGAATACTTTCACCGTATTTTCCAAGTAAAACAGCAAACGCATTATTGATGAAATGGGCAAAAATTGGCAGTAAAATAGTGTTTGTTTTTAAGAGTAAATAGCCCATCCAAATACCAAGAATTGTAACAGGAATTAAACGGAATGGATCGAGATGCATAATACCGAAAAGAATACCAGTTATGATAATTGCATACCAAAATCCTTTTTTTGTGAAAGCGTTAATGATGAATCCACGGAACATAATTTCTTCGCAAATTCCTGGTAAAACAGCGATAACAAACAATAGTTTCCAAGTACTGATACCATTCATTTGAACCAAATTTTTCATCATTTCGAGATAACTTTCCGGGAATGGAAAGAGAAAATTTATCAATTGCGAAACGGTGCCAACAATAATCATTACAGGAATTGAAAGCAATAACACAATCCCAAAATTGAGTGGATTTATTGAATTAAATCGCAGAACTTTTTTAATATCTGATTTTGAAATTCGAAGCATAAAAATAGTTGGCAACAAAATGATAAATAGTTGCGTGCGAATGAGTCCTTCGGATAAATTTGCCACTTGCCATTTTCCACCAAGATAGAATAAAGCTAATGAAATAGCGATAAAAAAGAGCATTACGAATTGTGGATTGAAAATATTTTCCTTATTCTTACCCCAAAATTTTAACGATTTTTCTTCTGTTGTACGAAACAAAATAGATTCATTATTAAATAATTTCACCGAAAAATAGATTGCGATTACATCGAGCAAAAGCGTTGAACCTACTACAATCAAAAAATAGTTTAACTGAAAATTCCCCATAATAATCTCTTTGAAGAGAAGAGCGAAATTCACAACGGGGATAAGTGCCATTCCAAAATTCAGTTCAATAGCTGGGAACATGCTAATCATCGCAGCTATCATACTTGCAAACATAAGCGGCATTTGCAAAGATTGTGCCTCTTTGATATTGCGAGAATAAGTAGAGATAGAAATCAAAATTGCTGAAAAAAGAGTTGCAAGCGGCAACACCAAAAGTAAGATAAGAGCAAAATTTCCAATTGGAAGCTTAATGCCATCCAGATTTGTTCCAACTTGCGATAAAAGATGGTGTAACGAAAAATATATACTAACCAGATTTAGGCAAACTGTAATGAGCGAAATCGTGATAACTGTGAGATATTTCCCAAAAACAAGCTCATTACGATGAGCCGCACTCACGAGAATTGTTTCTAATGTTTTGCGTTCTTTTTCGCCAGCGATTAAATCGCTAGCCACCACTGCCCCACCGCTAATCATCAGCAAAATAAGCATATATGGTAAAACTTTACCAACCAAAAGTCCGAACATTTGTTCAGGTGGTGCGATGTTTTCTTGAATAATTTCCACTGCGTTCAAAATATCTGCATCTATTTGAATTTTTTGCAACCTTTCACTAACTAAAATCTGTTCGACTTCACCAAGTTTATTTTTCAGTTGTCGATAAACTTTTTCCGATTTATCATCAGCAGCATTGTAAGAAATCAATGCTTTGATAACTTGATAGTTAGAAGAATTTATACTATCCGAAATGGTAATTATGGCTTTGGCAATATTATCTTCAATCAAGTTTTCGGAACCAACAACGTAAGGCATAATCTGAAATTTATCAAAATTTTCTAATTGCTGAATTATTTTTGCAGAATTTTCATCGTGCACATTATCAATAACACAAATTGTTGCAATCTGATTATCCAATTTCTTTTCCTGACGCATCATCAAAGAAGAAACCCCAATCATCATAAGTGGATACATAATTAGCGGAATCACGACTGCGGTGAGAACTGTGCGTCTATCACGCATCAAATCGAGGAGTTCTTTTTTGTAAATCGTAAAGATTTTTTTAAAATTCATCGTTCACCTCTACTTTAGAATTGTTCACAAAATGAATAAAAATATCATCTAAATCTTGCAAATTACTTTCTTCACGCATTTCTGTAAGAGTTCCTTCTGCTAAAATTTTTCCTTCGTGAATCATCACAATTTTGTCGGCAATTCGTTCTGCTTCGCGCATGATGTGAGTGGAGAAGAGAACACATTTCCCGGCATTTTTGCACTGATGAATAAAATCAACAATATTCTTTGCAGTGAGAATATCCAATCCAGCAGTTGGTTCATCAAAAATCATCACAGGTGGATCGTGAATAATAGAACGAGCAATTGACACTTTCTGTTTCATACCCGTAGAGAGCAAATCAACTTTTTTATCAAGAAAATCGTGCATATCAAGTAAATCTGCCATTTCATTAATTCGTTCTTTAATTTTTGGTTTTGAAACATCGTAAAGTTCACCAAAATAAGTGATAACTTCGCGAGCTGTCAATCTGGCATAAAGTCCTGTATCTCCCGAAAGAAAACCGAGATTTATACGTACTTTTTGTGGATTAAGATTGATGTCGAAACCTTCCACAGTAGCAGTGCCACTATTTGCTTTCAGAACTGTGGAGAGCATTCGCATTGTGGTTGTCTTGCCAGCTCCGTTCACGCCGAGCAAAACAACAATTTCGCCTTTATTAGCAGTGAAAGAAAGATTATCAACAGCAAAAAGTTTTCCATCTTTTTGATTAAATATTTTGGTTATTTTTTTTACTTCTATCATTTTTGGTTTACCTCACAAAAACAAAAATACCGCCACCAAAAAAATGATGGCGGTTTACAGCATTTTCTAAACTTTTGGAATAAAGTTAGTTTTATCGTCGATGAGACGCACAAATTCAGCAATAAGCTTAACTGCATCCGATAGGTCATTCAAAGAAATAATCTCATTCGGAGTGTGCATATAGCGATTTGGAAGACTGATAAGACCAGCCGCAACACCAGCACGCGTAACTTGAATCGCGTTTGCATCTGTGCCAGTTGCACGTGGAGCCGCTTCCACTTGATATTTAATTTTTGCTTTATCACCCGCTTTCTTAAGAAGTTCAAAAACTTTTGGATTAATATTGGCACCAACTGAAACTGCTGGACCTTTTCCTAAACTAATATCACCAAACTTACTTTTGCTCATGCCTGGATAATCGGTAGAAACGGTAACATCAACTGCGATACCAACGTGTGGATCGATGCCAAATGCACTGGTTCTTGCACCGCGAAGTCCTACCTCTTCCTGAACTGATGAAACTGCATAAACATTGGCCACTGTTTTTTCGTTGGCAAGTTCTTTGAGTAAAGCACCCGCTACGAATACACCAGCCTTGTTGTCGGTCGCTTTGGTTGTAACAAGGTGAGATGAGAGCATCTCCATTCCTTTTGAGAAAGTAATGAAATCTCCTACCGAAATTTTCTTTTCAGCATCTTTTTTATCTTTCGCACCAAAATCAATCCAAAGTTCATCCATTTTTGGAGTTTTATTCATATCTTCACGACCCATTGCGTGAATCGGTTTTTTACCAATAACACCACGGCATTTTTTCTTTCCGTAAATATCTACCCGTAAACCCGGTAAAAGTGATGGGTCAATTCCACCAATCGGCAGGAAACGAATGTAACCATTTTCATCGATATAATTTACCATCATGCCAATTTCATCAGCGTGTCCAGAAACCATAAAACGAATCTTTCCAGTTCCTTTTTTGAGAGCAATCACATTACCGTGAACATCGGTATTTATTTCATCTGCGTAATCTTTCACAAAATTACGATATACTTCTTGAGCTGCTTGTTCAAAGCCAGATGGACTGGGTGCTTCCACCAAATCTTTGAAGAATTTCTTCATTGTTTTTTCCATTTTTTCTCCTATTTTAACAATTATTTGCTTTTCCAGTTGCGAATGGATTCATTGTTTTAACGATTTTTTTTTCGTGTGGCACTACACATAAAAATCTTAAAATTGAATCACCCGCATTTTTAAATTGGTGCATTTCTTGTGGATCTACAAAGATGAAATCACCCGCTTTGAATGGTCTTTCGCCCCATTCTGTAACGAACAAGCCGTCACCTTCCACCACAAAAACTTCGTGCTCCCAATCGTGTTTGTGGAACGGTGTATTGCCACCTTTTTCCACTTCAAACATTCTCATCGCAAAATTTGGTGCATTTTCTTCTTTTGAAATCAACCATCTAATTTTCGTGTTTTTCGCACCTTCTACGGATACATCTTCCAATTTTACATCTTTGAAATTTGCCAGTTTCATATTTACCTCTTTTTAAACAGAAATGACCTCTTTAACTTCGGGAAGTTCTTCCTTCAAAACGCGTTCAATACCAGCTTTGAGAGTAAGAGTAGCCATTGGACAACTGCCACACGCACCCTGCAGACGCACTTCGATAACTCCATCTTCACGAATGTTCACGAGTTCACAATCCCCACCGTCAGCTTGTAAAGCCGGACGAACCTTGTCTAAAACTTCTTGTACTTTTGCTTTTTCCAACATAATATCCTCCAATAATTTTTAATTGTGTTCAAAAGAAATTTTCTGGAAATAATCGTAAAGAAAAAAGGGAAAGTTTTTTTGATTTCCGTAAAATAATAATCTCTTGACGATTAAACCTTAAATCGAAGTTTGGCGACAAAATAAAAAATTTCTATAGTAGAAAAGGAGAAAAAATGAAGAAAAAGATTATTATTATGGGTGCTGCGGGAAGAGATTTTCATAATTTCAATTGCTATTATCGCGATAACGACAATTATGAAGTAGTTGCTTTCACGGCTACACAAATTCCAGACATCGATGGCAGAAAATATCCTGCTGAACTCGCTGGAAAACTCTATCCAGCTGGAATTCCAATCCATGCTGAAGAAGAAATTCTCGACCTAATCGCAAAACACAATGCAGACGAAGTTGTCTTTGCATATAGCGATGTTCCGCACGAAAGAGTAATGCACAACGCATCTCTCGTAAATGCAGCTGGTGCAGACTTCAAACTTATGGGTTTGAAAGAATCTCGCGTTAAAACTACCAAACCTCTCGTAACAGTTTGTGCTACCAGAACAGGTTGTGGAAAAAGTCAAACCACCAGAGTTGTAGTGGAAGCTCTCAAAGCAAAAGGTTACAAAGTTGCTTCAATTCGCCATCCAATGCCTTACGGTGATTTAGTGGAACAAAAAGTGCAAAGATTTGCTAAACTTGAAGATTTAGTAAAACACAAATGTACCATTGAAGAGATGGAAGAATACGAACCACACATCATGATGGGTAGCATCATCTATGCTGGCGTAGATTACGAAGCTATCGTGCGTGAAGCTGAAAAAGAAGCTGATGTAATTATTTGGGACGGTGGAAACAACGATACACCTTTCTACACTTCCGATAAAGAAGTTAAAATCGTAGTTGTTGACCCTCACAGACCAGGTCATGAGCTCACTTACTATCCTGGTGAAACAAACCTCATCGATGCTGATGTTGTTGTTATCAATAAGATTGATTCAGCAGATCCAGAAGGAATTCAAATTGTTCGCGATAATATTCGTGATTTGAATCCTAACGCTATCGTTATCGACGGTGCTTCACCACTTTCCATTGACAGACCAGAACTCGTGGAAGGTGCAGATGTGCTCGTTGTGGAAGATGGTCCTACGCTTACACACGGTGAAATGACATACGGTGCTGGTGTAGTTGCAGCCGAAAAATTTGGCGCAGCAGATTTAGTTGACCCGCGTGAATTCGCAGTTGGAACTATCGCGGAAACTTTCGAAAAATATCCTGATGTAGGCGTTTTACTTCCAGCAATGGGATATGGCGAACAGCAAATCAAAGATTTGGAAGAGACAATTAACGCTACTGAGTGTGACGCTGTTGTTATCGCAACTCCAATTGACTTGAGAAGAATCATTAACATCAACAAGCCAGCCGCACAAGTTAAATATGAACTTCAAGAAATTGGCAGACCTACAATTGCTGATGTTTTGAAAGATATCTAAGAATTAATGTTTACATAAGAAAACCGCTCCATTCGGAGCGGTTTTTTTGTTTGATAAAAACTCTGAGTATCGATTCCCAGGCAGAAGAATGGAGTCCTATAGCTCTGAGTAAAAAGAGGGAAGTGAGAAATGAATTTCCCTTAGTTTGTTTTCTCTACAAATAGATGCTTTTTTACTCCATAAAAAATTAGAAGCTTTTTTATGACATAAATAAATAGAGACTCCATAAAAAATTAGAAGCTTTTTTATGACATAAATAAATAGAGACTCCATAAAAAATTAGAAACTTTTTTATGATATAAACAAATAGAGACTCCATAAAAAATTATTGACACGCAAAGGGAGATTATTTCTTTTGGTGGTAGGATGAGAAGAGATGATGAATAAAGAGAAAAGAATTTCGTTGCGAATTTAGAACTTAGGATATCTGATGAAAAAAATCAAAACAAAGCAGGTAAATAAAGATAAAGAAAAACGAATAGCATTACTGTTTGAATATGATACAGACATCATAAATATTATAAAACGGATTGATGGTCGCAAATGGTCTGCTTCCCAAAAATATTGGCATATTCCCTATTCAAAAAACTATGTATCTAAACTGAACAATAAATTTAAAGGCAAACTGAGTTTTATAGATAAAAAACAAAAAGAAAGAATAAATTCAGATATCAACATTCCTGCTGAATACATGGAAACTCTCAAGCTGAAAAATTATAGTGAACCAACGATTAAAACATATCGTCTTCATTTTCTCAGATTCCTAAAATACTATTCCCATTTTGATCTGAAAGATATTACTTACGAACAGATAAGGGAATATTTATTGTACCTTGTGGAAATGAAAGAATATTCTACTTCTGCACAAAATCAGGCTATTAACAGTATAAAATTCTATTATGAAAAAGTACTAGGAAAACCTGTAGAAAAATATTATGTTCCCAGACCACGAAGAGAGAAGAAACTTCCTGAAGTTCTTAGTGAAGAAGAAGTAACAAGAATATTAAAAGAGATTAAGAACCTTAAACACAAATGTATTATCTATCTTATTTATTCATCAGGTCTCAGATTATCCGAAGTTGTTCATCTAAATATCGGTGATATTCATTCCGACAGAAATCAAATATTCATCAGAAGTGCCAAGGGGAATAAAGATCGCTATGGAATTCTATCTAATACTGTAATTGAGTTACTTAGGGAATATTATAAGAACTATAAGCCCTTGAAATGGTTGTTTGAAGGTAAACCCGGAGAACAATATAGTAAAAGAAATATACAAGATTTTTTTAAGAAGGCTGTAAATAGAAGTGGAGTAATAAAACGTGCTACAATACATACGCTACGTCACAGTTTTGCTACTCATCTTTTAGAGCATGGAACTGATATAAGATATATTCAAGAATTACTTGGACACAGAAGCACCAGAACAACTGAGATTTACACTCATGTATCAAATGTAGCAAAAAATAAAATTATTAGCCCATTGGATAACTTGAAATTAGAAGATAAAAATGATAATTGAACATAGGAATCTAAAACGGATATACACGCAATGTTGCGTAT
>CAYQOZ010000047.1:0-11630 GCA_964419355.1 uncultured Candidatus Cloacimonadota bacterium
ATCTGACCTTTCACATTATAGATTTCAATCTCTGCCTTTTCGTGTAAATTCGTGGCTAGAGAAAAAGAAATCGTGGTTTCACCCGTGAACGGGTTGGGATAGTTGGTTAATTGGTAGTTATTGCTAACTGGCAATTCGTAATCTTCTACATCTGAATAATCAAATGAGTATTTTACAATTGTATAACGACCAACTCCATAAAGTGTATTTGTGTTTGGAATAATAAATATATCCGAAATTTCACAACCAAAATCATAAGAAAATATCTCTTCAAATTCATCATTTTGCCAAGAATATAATTTTGTTACAGTCTTGTAACCTTCCGACCAAACGAGAAAATCATCGTGAAGTCTAAAATCTCCTGTAGTATTAAAAATATCTGTATAAACAAATTCATCTGGGAAAAAGTAATCGCATAAATAGGCTTCCGAACCGGGATATTGATATTCAAATAAAATTGTTTTATTGTCAGATAATCTAAACATATTTACAAAATTATTCCCAAATAGATTAAGATTATAAGAGGCAACATTATTAAAGGAACCAAAATTCTCAAAAATATCCAAGTAGTATATACCATCTTCATAATTCTTTGACTTAATATAGATATAATCGTCTGAACATTGAGATGTTTGTCGCGGAACGAAAGGACTTCTTTCTACATTATGAGTAGTCAAAATATCTATTGAATAATCTGCTTCAACATCGTAAATCTCTACAATTCCTGTATCTTTTTGGGTTAGTATTAAATGTTCTCCCACAAACTTCATATCATAATATGCATTACCCAAGTAGGTCGAATTTTCAATTGTTATCTCTTCGCTATCGTAACTACACACGACTAATTCAGTATTTGAACTTGAGGTGTAATTTAAAAAACACAGTAAAGAATCATTGAAGCAATATGTGAATGTCGAAGAAAATAAAGTATCAATTACAGGATTTTCTTCATAAACGTTGAAATACATAAAAACATTATTATATGGATCGTTTAGAAATAGATATGGATCACGAAAGTCAAAAAAATGATATTTTCCATAATTTCCATATTCTCCTATAAATTCAAGGTTTGGCAATTGTTCAGCATCGAATTGCATAATATTAGTTTGGACACAGGATAAATAGAGGTAATTATCAAAAATTAACATTGATTCTTTAAATGATGTAGCACTCGAATATGTCGTATTTAAAGAGATATAGACCGGATTGTATATATCGCTGATATCGTATAACCAAAGCATTGTACCCATATTTTTAAAAACAAGAATATCTCCATATACGATAATATCAGTAAAATGATTTATCGCAGGAGTAGATGGAATATTGGTAATATTCGAGACTAACTGCGGATTTTCAATATCCGAAATATCTATAATTGCAATTCTCCCATTTTGTCCTATGAAAAGATAATCATCATGAAAATAGTAAATCATATTCTGTTCACATTCTCCAATATAGACCGAGCTGATTTCAATTTGATTGTAAATATTGCTAATGTCCAAAATTGAAAGGTAGCCATTTGTCATTCCTCGAAACAAATAGTTTTCTTTGACTTTGAAAAAACCTCCGGCTTCTGATGTGGTAATTGGTACCATTGTCTCTCTTAGTAAAACTTGAGCATCTATTTCTCCACCATTTACGTATATAAAATAATCATCATTAACATCAAATCTATATAATCCATACCCTGTATCTATCGTTACCACATCCATTAACTGCATTTCCATACCACTGATATCAACTATATATATCAGTTTCTGAACTGGAATAGGCATCGTGTTGTCTATTTGCTACATAAAGTGTATTATCAATAATCTTGGCGTCGGCAAAATTATAATGTGTTTTTTGAATATATGAGATTAATTCTAAACTGCCATCCGGTTGGATTAAATATTCTTCAATTGCACCTATTGCATCAACGTATAGCTTTCCATTATTTTCCAACAATGTCGCTTCATATCTGGCACCACGAAGAATGGTCTCCTCATATTGCAAGTTTTCAATATAGGACAATAACAAACTTGGAAATAATAGACAAATAAGAATAATTTTTTTCATTTTTTCTCCTAGTTCTACTATAATCTCTCCTAAAATTTTTACTTCTTTTTTGTCCATCTATTTTTTTGCGGAGCAAAAAAACTTCTAATTTTTTAAAAAGGATAAAACTTTACCTTTTCACATAATAATCATCGATAAATACCCCTCTAACATTAGACGGAAAAGATATTATTTCTTTCAGGAGGCTCAAGAATAAAATAACTAAAATAAATTTATCCCTTGACTTCTGCAAAGGTGTTTTATCATTCGAAATCTTTAAAAAATTTTAGGAGAAGAAATGGCACGACTTTTCGGAAACGAATATCATGAATTATCAAATTCTTGGTATTTTAAAAGCTCGGTTATACACCTTAAAAAAACAGATATTTCTTACCAGCACTATCTCGACGAAAATAATAATGTGATTATAAAATTTGAACCGAAACACAAAATTCAAAAAATCATTACTTCAAAATTAGAAATAGTTTACGATAGAGAAAAACGTAAAATCTTGAGTCACACTTGTTCAGATTGCGGGGGAGACAAATGCAAACACTATCTCTCTATTTTGGACTATTCTTACAAATATTTATCATCTGAAATGCTGGAAAAAAATGTGATTCAAACCTATCACGCAAAACTTCTAAACTATAATGAATACTGGCAAAGAACCGTGCTCAATGCCAGAATTGAGATTGGTGATATTTATAGCCATGAAACTGATAAAATTAGGATTTATCTAAAAAGTTATCAACCTTTGGCCGTGAGAATTATCTCAATAATCGTTGCGAATGGAGATTTTAAAAAAGAAGATTTAGGATTGATACCACAGGCAGAAAAACAGATGAAGGCACTCTCCATGATGGAGTTACAGCTCTTCAAATTATTACAAAAGCACAAATGTTCTTTTAGTAGAAAAAATTATTTTTACACAATTTACAAAGATTCATTTATCGAATTTTTGCCAATTCTCAAAAGCTTACAACATAAAACTTTCATCAAAGAAACGGGTGATAAAATTGAATTTTCTAATGAAGAGACCAGAGTTAATTTTCTGGTAAAAAAAATCGGGGCAAAAGAATACAAACTCACAATTTCTAATAATGAAAATCTTTCGGCAATTTATCCGGGAATTACCACCTATCTATTTAAAAAAAACATTGTTTTTTCAATCAATCTTCCTTTCAAAAAAGAGATTACCAAACGAATTTTTCTGAAAGGTTATATGTTAAAAGAGACGGATTTGGTTTATTTGGCTTCTGTCGTTGCTCGCCAGCTGGGACTCATAAAATGCTATCTCGATTTTGATGATGAAATTCATATTGATGAAATTTACCACAACACGCCAATAATTACCTACAAATTGTACAAAGAAAACGAGAATACAATAATTATGGAAGGCTTGTTGGATTATGGCGACGAGATATTTATTCCGATGTCGTCAATTCTTTTGCCGGTAGAATTGGTGCGTTTTGATCAGCAAGAAAAAGTAAGATGGTTCTATATCCCCCCCCAAATAAAATATGAAATTTTGGATTTTGTTAAGAAAATTCCAGATGCAGATACTTCTCAATTAGAAGAAAATTCTAAGCTAATTTTTGCCGGAAAAGAGAAAATCGAAAAACTGAAAGAGATAATTTTTGAATATGGAAAACAAAGTTGGAATATTCACCTTTCCGAAGGGCTTAAAAAAGAATTTATTTACAAAGTAACTCTCGAACCGATAATCAAGACACGCTCCCAAAAAGGGATAAACTGGTTTGAATACGAAGTGGAATATAACTATAAAAACATTAAATTTACTCATGCAGACTTGAAAAATTTTTTCAAGACACAAGAAAAATTTCTCAAATTGGAAGACGGAAAATTGCTATTTTTTGAGAACAGAAAGGCATTTGATGAAGTGGATAAATTGCTGAAAAAAAGTAAAAAAACTGAAGGAACAGCCTATAAATTATCAATATATAATTTGCCATATGTTTATCAGCTCACAAATGTAAATAAGGGCATTACGGTTGCGGGCGATGAGTATTTGGAAACGATGTTTGCTGCTATTATTAAAAGAAAATTGGAAAATCAATCAGAAATTCCAGCTTCTCTAAAATCTGCTTTAAGAAGTTATCAAAAAGCTGGATTTCAATGGTTAGAAATGCTGAAAGCGTATGGAATGAATGGGATTTTGGCGGATGATATGGGGCTTGGAAAAACGGTGCAAGCAATTGCTGTAATTTCTAAACTTAGTATTAATTCAAGGAATTTGGTGATTTGTCCTAAAACCCTGCTTTTTAATTGGGCAGCCGAAATTGATAAATTCAATAAAAGCTTATCGTATCGGCTTTATGAAGGGAATAAAGAAGAGAGAAAAAACATTCTGCAGAATCTAAATGTGAATCTCCTGTTTGCTTCCTATTCTATCATTCAAAATGATATTAAAACACTTTCTGAAATTGAATTTGACTACATTATTTTAGACGAAGCTCAGCATATAAAAAGTCCAAAAGCGTTACGCACAAAAGCGATTAAAAAATTACAAGCAAAAAACAAAATGGCACTTTCTGGAACTCCAATAGAAAATAATCCGTTAGAATTGTGGTCAATTTTCGATTTTTTAATGCCCGGTTATTTGCCATCTACCAGAAAATTCAAAGATAAATATGTAAATTCCCACAAAAAAGAGGAGCAACCTCAAGAAAGATTGAAAATGTTGGTCTCTCCTTTCATCTTGCGCAGAAAAAAGAAAGATGTTTTAATCGAATTACCAGATAAGCAAGAGCAGCTGATTTACTGTAAAATGACGAAAGTGCAGGAAAAAAGTTATTTGCAACTTTTAGAGAAAGTAAAGAAAAGTTATTTCAGTTCGGAGCAGGCAATCGGCTCAAATTTCATTCATATTTTAGCGGCTCTCACAAAATTGCGTCAAATATGCAATCACCCCGCCTTTGTTGAAGAAGAGATGAAAAAAGATTTGGAGATGTCTGGAAAACTGGAAACACTGCGAGAACTTATCGTTGACGCTGTTGAAAATGATAAAAAATTATTAATTTTCAGTCAGTTTGTGCAGATGTTGCAAATGCTGAAAAAACTTCTCAAAAAAGAAAATATTAGATTTGAATATATGGACGGTTCTACTAAAAATAGGCAACAAGTAATTGAAAATTTTAATGAAAACAGCAAAGTTCGTGCTTTTCTCATTAGTATGAAAACGGGTAGTTTTGGTTTGAATTTAACTGCGGCTGACACGGTTATTATTGTAGATCCTTGGTGGAATCCGATGGGAGAAAATCAAGCAATTGACCGTGCTCACCGAATTGGGCAAACCAAAAAAGTGATGGTTTACAAAGTGATTACAAAAAATACGATTGAAGAGAAAATAATCGCTCTACAGGAAAACAAAAAACAGATGTTTGAGAATATTATTGAAAAAGGACAAAATGTGATAAAAAAAATGGACGTGGAGCAATTACGAGAACTTTTGGAATATTAGATGAAATATTATTACTCAATCACAAAAAATAGAACCACGGAAATTAAGATTAAGCGTTCTCGTTTTCTCGTCAATTTACATTATGTGAAAACGATGTCGGAAGCAAAAAAAATTATTTCACAAATATCAGAAAAACATAAAACAGCTAACCACAATTGCTGGGCTTATATCGTGGGAGAAAAAGGTGAAACTTTTCATTCTTCCGATGCAGGAGAACCTTCCGGAACCGCAGGAGTTCCAATATTAAATACTCTTAAAAAACACAAAATGACCAATATTGTTGCAATCGTAACGCGCTATTTTGGAGGAGTAAAGCTCGGAATCCGCGGACTTATAGAAGCTTATGGCGAAACGGTTGAGACTGCAATTGGAGAATATCCATTAAAAAAACTTGTTAAATTGAGATTTTATCAAATCAAAACAGGTTACGATTTTGCGGAACAACTTAAATATCAGATTGAACAATTTGATGCTAAAATCAAAAACATTGAATATACTGCACAGGTTACGATGAAAATTTCGATTGAAGAGCACATTAAAACAAAATTAGAAAATTATTTGATTGAGTTGAAAAAGATTGGGAAGCTTGAAATTTTGTGAAATAAATCGTCAAATGACTGATGGCTTACACCCCTTTTTTATTCCCCCAAATTTGTTTATGCAGTTGCAATTGGAATCGAACCGGCAACTTGTCGGCAACTATCCAATTGGCAAGAGTTTGCATTTTTAATTTATCAGTAACTGCCGAAAAAATAGTTTTGTATTCATGCAATGTGAATTTATAGATAAATTTCTTTGACCAATCGTAATCATTTTTGCTCGAAATTACAAATTTAATTTCGTCTTTTTCGTTATTGATAAATTCCAAATTCTCCAATAGAAAACTATCTTTTTCTCCGCTTTCGGGGCACTTTATATCAACAATTTTTGTTACATATTTTGGGATATTTTGCAAATTTATGGAACCGTTTGTTTCCAGTAAAATTTCAAAATTATTATCATTTAAAAGCTCAATTAATTCATAAATATTTTTTTGTAAAAGTGGTTCTCCACCAGTTATCTCAACTAATTTTACGGGCTCATATTTTTTAATGATTTCTAAAATCTCGTTTGCAGTTTTTGTGAAAGTTGTTTCATAAGCATAAATTGTATCGCAATAATTACAACGCAAATTGCAGCCTGCAAAACGAATAAAAATGCAAGGCAGACCGACATAAGTGGATTCACCTTGAATGCTGTAAAATATCTCGGATAAATTTAACATTTTTTGCTCACAAGCTAACCCAAAAACAGTGTGCTTTATTTAGAAAGGTAAGAAAAGGAATTTTTTCTCATATCCAAGTAGAGAATTTATTTTATGCGTAATTTTTTCAGGATGGCCAATTACAAAACGACGGTTACCATAAAAATAATAATCAGCAGAATCAATCTCAAAATTGGTAAGAAAATCAGCATTGCCACAAAGTGGAACTCCTTTGTGAATAAAAAGTTCAATGTCATTTATGTCGCAATTAAGAATGTTTTCGAATGGGTCGTTATTTTTTTTATTGAGTAGCAATAACTCATTTGTTTCGCTTCTCAATTCTCCTTTCGATTTCCCCAAAAATAAAGCTTTGCAAGCATTTTCAGTAATCATTTTGTAGAGTATTCTGGCAGAAATTTTTGGAAAATTTTTATTTGCAAATTTAAGCTCAGAAAGCAAATTTATGCTTCCAGACATGCTGGAATCTGTCCCCAAAACAATATTTACGCCAGCCTCCAAACAGCTTTCAATATCAAGAGTTTCTCCAATTAAATACAAATTTGATTCTGGACACCAACAAATAGAAGCTCCAATTTTGGCACATTTTTCAATCTCTTTTTTTGTGAGTGCAATTCCATGAACTATAAGAGTATTTGGCTTTAATAAACCAAGTTTTTCTAATTTGGAAAAACTCTGTTTGGCAATTTCATCGGTTCCTTCAGCGAGATGGATGACAAAAGGCAACTTATTATTTGTTTTTTTCCACTCTTTAATGGCATCTTCGCCACCCCACCAATTTCCCATTGAAATAGAATGGCACTGCGTATAATTTTCTAAAATCGTGATGAGAGTATCCTGATAATATTCTTTTTTTTGATTAGGAATATGATCCTGCACGTGCCCGCATCCGGAAAGCATATTTTTGTAAATTCCTAACTGAATAATAAGATTTGCATTTTTGTCAGTAAGGTCAAAAGAGCCATCGTTAATCCACATCTTATTCCTTTCCAGAAAAGAATCAGTTACTTTCATATCCTCAATCCAGTCATTCACATTTTTATATTTGTGCCCAAATCCAGCTTTGGGAAACCAGTTGCTGATTAAGTGGTCGTGAGAATTTATAAAGGGCGGATATGCTATCAGATTTTCAGTTTTTATGTTTGAATTTTTCGCAAGTTTACTATCAATCTTGAGTTCAACATTTTCCCGAACATCAGAAGAATTAAAAACGCAAGTATCAATAATAATTTTCATAAGTTATAGCTTCTTAATTAAAGCTGGAACAATTTCAAAAAGATTACCGACAAGTCCCAAATCAGCTACTTTGAAAATAGGAGCATCAGCATCTTTATTAATCGCAATTATGTAATCGGAAGATTGCATTCCGGCAAGGTGCTGAATGGCTCCGGAAATACCAACAGCAAGATAGATTTTTGGTTTAATTGTCTTCCCAGTTTGCCCAACTTGGTGTGGGTAGGAAATCCACTCTGCATCAACAGCTGCTCGCGAACCGGCAATAGCTGCATCTAATTTCTTTGCCAATTCTTCCAGTAATTCAAAATTTTCTTTCTTTTGCAATCCGCGTCCACCACCAATCACCAAATCAGCTTCTGTCAAATTAACAGTTTGAGAATCGTCATGCACAAATCCCAAATATTCAGAATCATCATTTAACTCTGAAAAATCAATTTTTTCTTCAATTATTTCACCAGTTCTGCTTTCATCTTTTTCTAATGAATCCATCACTTTATGACGAACAGTTGCCATTTGTGGAAGATGATTTGGAGTGATAATAGTAGCTAAAATATTTCCACCAAACGCCGGTCTGGTTTGTAAAAGTCCGCCATTTTCTTTATCGATCTCAAGGCTTGTGCAGTCGGCGGTTAAACCAGTTTGCAATTCTACGGCAACGCGTGGAATAAACGATCTTCCCATCACAGATGCACCAGATAAAATTATTTCTGGTTTGAATTTTGTAGCAAGTTCGGAAAGTGCTTTACTATATGGTAAATCCAAGAAATTTTTCAAAATGGGGTCATCTACAAAAATTACTTTATCAGCACCGTAAGCAATTAGTTCATCGGCTAAATGCTTGATGCCACTTCCCAATAAAATTGCTGTTAAAGTTGTTTTTTTCTGTTCGGCAAGTTCTTTCCCCTTTCCCAAAAGTTCCAAAACTACCGGAGCAATTTCATGGTTCTTTTGTTCGGCAAAAATCCATACACCTTTGTAATTAGTTCGGTCAAGATCGTGCTGTCCGAGTTCTTTAATAATAATTGCATCAAATGGGCAAACAGTTACGCACGCTCCGCAAAGAGTGCATTTATCTAAATCAATTTCTGCAATTTTTTCGACAATAGTTATTGCATCATAAGCACAAGCTTTCAAACACAGTTCACAGCCGACGCATTTTTCTTTAATTATTTTTATCATAAAAAATCCTTAATTTTTCATTTTTCGGAAGTTTAGATAAAAAATTGGGCAAAAGAAGTCAAGCCTAAAATTTATTATTAAAAAAATAAGGTTATCTCAAATGGCGGAAATGGTTGACATAAAGACCGCTAAAAAGGTTTTTGAACTCAGCTCGGAGGCTTGATGGATAAAAAATTAATAAGAAATTTTTGCATTATTGCTCATATTGATCACGGAAAATCTACTTTAGCAGATAGAATGTTGGAATACACAAATGTGATTGATAGAAATTCCAAAAATGAGCAAATTCTTGACGATATGGATTTAGAGCGTGAGCGTGGAATAACGATAAAGTCTCACGCCATCCGAATGGAACACGAATATAAAGGTCAAAAATATATTCTCAATCTAATTGATACGCCCGGTCATGTAGATTTTTCTTATGAAGTTTCCCGAAGTTTAGCCTCTTGTGATGGTGCTCTTCTTTTGATTGATGCATCGCAAGGAATCGAAGCACAAACGATGAGCAATATGTATTTGGCAATGGAAAACGATTTGGAAATAATTCCGGTTATTAACAAAATTGATATGGATAAAGCGGATGTGGAAGGAACAGAATATGAAATTAAGGAAAATATCGGTTCCAATTCTGATGAAATTTTCAAGATTAGTGCAAAAGATGGAATTGGCGTAAAGGAGATGTTAGATGGAATTATTGAAAAATTGCCAATGCCAAAAGGAAATCCAAATTCTCCAACAAAAGCACTAATATTTGATTCCTACTTTGATGTATATCGTGGCGTAATTATATTGGTTCGCTTATTTGATGGCGAACTTAAAAAAGGTGATGAGATAAAACTTTTCTCAACAAAAAAATCATATTCTATCGAAGAGATTGGTTATTTGGAATTAACTAAATTTGAAACGGACAAATTAACTACCGGAGAAGTTGGTTACATTATTGCCAACATAAAAGAAGTTGCCGATGCACGTGTGGGCGATACTCTTACCACAAAACAAAATCCTTGCAAAAAAGCTCTTCCCGGATTTGAAGAGCCAAAACCGATGGTCTATAGTGGATTATTTCCCCTTGATAAAGATGAGTATGAAACTTTACGAGACAGCTTAGCAAAACTGAAACTGAATGATGCCGCCCTCACTTATGAGCCGGAAAGTTCGCTTGCTCTTGGCTTTGGGTTTCGTTGTGGTTTTTTGGGAATGCTACATCTGGAAATTGTAAAAGAGAGATTGTCGCGAGAATACGATGTTCATATTATCACGACTACGCCAAGTGTACGCTTTAATGTAAATATGAATAATGGTTCGCAAGAAGTTGTTAATAATCCTGTCGATATGCCCGACCCAGCTCACATTAATAACATTGAAGAACCGATAATGGATGTGGAAATTATCGTGCCCAGCGATTATTTGGGAAATATTATGAACTTAGTTCAAGAAAGACGCGGAATCCAAAAAGATATGCAATATATTGATGAAAAAAGAGTTACCGTTCATTATGAAATTCCGCTTATCGAAATAATATTTGATTTTTATGATAAATTGAAATCTGTGAGTCGCGGTTATGCTTCGATGGATTATGTGTTCAAAGAATTTCGCCGTTCTAATGTGGTGAAGGTGGATATTCTTATCAATAATGATCGAGTTGATGCGATGTCTTTTATTTGCCACACCGACAAAGCTTACCGCTGGGGAAAAAGCGTTACAGATAAACTGAAAGAGGTAATTCCTCGACAGATGTATAAAGTTGCTCTACAAGCTGCCATCGGTGGAAAAATAGTTGCCAGAAGCACTATAAATGCAATGCGGAAAAATGTAACTGCAAAATGTTACGGAGGCGATATAACCAGAAAACGAAAACTTCTGGAAAAACAAAAAGCAGGAAAAAAAAGGATGAAAGAGATTGGAACTGTCAGCGTTCCCCACGAAGCTTTTTTGGAAGTCTTAAAAGCAGACCGTGATTAATTGTATTCTAAAATAAGGAGTTGAAAATGAAAAAAATAATTATAGTTTTGTATCTATTTGTAATTTTAAATGGACTTTTTGCAACGCAAAAGGTTGGTAATTTAGCGGGACGCATCATCGATAAAAACACCCAAAAACCAGTTGGAAAAGTAAATATTTACATTGATGAAAAAGCGAAAGGAATTTCTAATGAAAAGGGTCAATATATCTTGAAAAACATTCCAATTGGTAGTCATAAAATAACTTTCAATCGTATTGGCTACGAACCTCGCACAAAATTGGGAATTGTGATTCAACCCAATGAATTTAAGATTGTGAATGTGGAATTGCAGGTTCAAGCCGTTATTATTTCGGGGATTTCGGTGGTGGATGAGCATTATTTCACAGAAACAGAAGATGCACCTGTAAGTTCCAAAACACTTGATGTGGAAGAGATAAAATCTCAACCGGGCGGAAGCTACGACATTCAAA
>CAYQOZ010000048.1:0-11613 GCA_964419355.1 uncultured Candidatus Cloacimonadota bacterium
AGTTGACTTCCGATGAAATTTTGGATAGAATTGCGGCTGCAAAAGTAAGCGTTTCAATGCAGCCGATGTTTGATAGATTGTGGGCTGGAAAAGATGGGTTATATGAAAATAGATTGGGCAAAAAACGAACTTTACAAACGAATCGCTTGGCTTCAATTTATGCTCGAAACATACTACTCGCGGGCGGTTCAGACTGGTATATCACAGATTTGAATGCCTTAAATGGAATTGATGCGGCGACCAAAATACACAATAAAAATGAACAACTGACACCATTTCAAGCGGTTGAAATTTATACCAAAAAAGCAGCAGAACTTTCGAATGATGACAACAAATTTGGTACGATTGAAAAAGGAAAATTAGCAAATTTAGTCTGTTTAAAAAACGATATTTTTATCGAAAAAAATATTGATGAAATAAAAATTTCAGCAACCATAAAAAAGGGAGAATTTATTAAATCTTTTTAAACCACTCCGTCAAATGGTCTTCAATTTCAATGTAAGATTGTGAAATAACGGTTTTTGCAGGCACCGTATCGATGAAATATTTTCCATATTTTTTGGATTGAATGCGATTATCCAAAACCAACACAATTCCACGATCAGTTTTATGGCGAATCAATCTACCAAAGCCTTGCTTATATTTTAGTAGTGCATTTGGTAGCATAAAATGCATAAAACTGTTTTTCCCTTCCGCTTCCATTTTCTCCAAAAAAGCTTCCACAATTGGCTCGGAAGGAACCATAAAAGGTAGCTTAAATAAGATTAAAAGTTCGAGTGATTCTCCCGGAACATCCACTCCTTCCCAAAATGAATTTGTGCCAAGTAAGACGGAATTACGATGCTTGCGAAACTCTTTCAGCATCGCCGATCGGCTAATTCCTTTTCCTTGCGCATGAAGGATAATATCTTTCTCATCGAAATAATCTTTCAACTTGTCGTATGAATCGTTCAGATTTTTGTAGGAAGTGAACAACACCATTGTTCCAGATTTGGAAGATTCTACCGAAAGCTTAATTAACTCTGTGCTTTGTGCTGTGAAAAACCTATCTTTTGGGTCGGGCAAAAAGCCAGCTACCAAAACCTTTGCCTGCTTTTCATAATCAAAAGGAGATTTTACGATGAGTTCCTGCACAAATCCATTTTCCAAAAGATTTAAACCCATTCTACCAGCAAAATATTTGAATTTTTTGCGAATAGCAATTGTGGCGGATGTAAAAATAATCGATTTCACTTTTTTGTAGAGAATTTCATTCAATATTTCATTCACATTTAAAGGGCAATAAACAAGCATCCCGTTCGGATATTTTTTGTCATCGATACGGAAATTTTCCATCCAAAAAGCATAATCCTTCAAATTGGGGTTGTAGAGCGAATTGAGTTTGGAATAATAATCCGCAATTCTCTCCATAATATTACCCAAAAACTCGTTGTGTTTATCGTAATCTACAAAAAGTTGTTTATCAATTCCCGAAAATATCTTTTGAATATTCACAAAACTGCGAGATAATTTTTCCCAAAAAAGAATAATTTTGCCAAGCTGTTCTGTTAAAAAAGGATGGTCATCAATATTTGTAATGCGGAGTTTGCCATAACTTCCTTTCTCGCTGACCAAATCTCCGATATCTTTGAAAAGTTTATCAAAAATATTTTTATTATCGTCTATCAACTCAATTGCTTCTTTTATTTTTGTTAGAAGGCTTTTTTGCTCGGAAAATTTACTCTTTTTGGCAGCCGCTTTGATGCCGACAAGAACTCCAGATTGGAATTTATTTTTAGCTGAATGAAGTTGATTGAAAAAGCTTGAAAATTCAGGATAGAAAAGAGAAATTCCCAATTCTGAGGGTGCAAGTTGTGGAATATTATGTGCTTCATCAATCACTAAATAATCATATTTTCCAAGTGCAGAAAATTCTGATTGCATATCCGCCAAAAGCAGATGGTGATTGATTATTACGATATTAGATTTCTCTGCTTTTCTGCGAATACTCATCAAATAACATTCGTTGAAATGAGCACATTTTCTACCTTGACACAAGAAAGGATCGGAAGCAACTTTTTTCCAAACTCGTCCATCTCGTTTTGTCTCAAAAGAGCTATTTTCAGTAATATCGCCAGTTTTAGTAAACTCTTTCCAAACCACCAAATTCATATAAGCTAAAACTTCTGTTGACGTAAATAACCTACTAAAATCGAAAGTAGTGTCTAACCATTTTCTTTGGCAAATATAATTCCTACGACCCTTTAATAAACTTGCTTTAAAGGGAATATTCACAGAATTTTTCATAGTGGGAAGATCCTGATAAAATAGCTGTTCCTGCAAGTTTTTTGTGTTGGTCGAAACTACAACCTTAGTATCGTGTTTGTTGGTGTGAATCGCCGAAGGAATGAGGTAAGCAAGTGATTTTCCCACTCCCGTTCCAGCTTCCACCAATAAAAATTCTTCCTGCTTAAAATTGTTCAGAATTGCTTTCGCCATATTTACTTGACCTTGACGCAATTCGTATTTTTTGAAATTTTTGGAGAACAATCCATCTTTTTTGAATATCTCATCAATCGTGATTTTATCAGCATTTTTGGGTTTGTGTTCGATATAATTTCTGTTATGGAAATCAATATCTTTTCCGGTAGTTTTGCGAAGAAGCGTATTCTTTTTCTGATATTCCACAACTCTTTGCAAAAAATAAGTAAGACCGTATTTATGTTTATCAACTCTGGAAATTTCATAAAGACGATGATTTAATTTCAGCGGAATATTGTGGTCGATAAAATCAATAAGTTTGAGCAAAACATTTCCAGTTGCTTGAGCATCATAAATTGCACGATGTGCATTTGAAAGGTCTATTCCAAAATATTCGGCAACTGTTCCCAATTTGTGATTCAAGATAAAAGGAAGATAGATTCTGCTTAAATCGAGTGTGTCTAAATTATCATTTTGTATTTTTGGAAATCCCTGATCTTCCATTTTTTGATTAAGAAAACCAATATCGAAACTAACATTATGGCAAACGATTATATCATCTTTCACAAAATCTATTAATTTTTTCAGAGCGGTAGGAAGCGAATCTCCCGAGTTCAATTGCTCATCTGTAATATTTGTGAGTTGCTTGATAAATTTGGGAACTTTTTTTTGTGGCTTTACAAAAATGGAAAGTTCATCAGTAAATTTTCCATCAACAAAGCGGGTTGCACCAATTTCAATAATTTCATTTTTCTTGAAATCAAAGCCGGTTGTTTCTAAATCTAAAACGACAAAATCTATGATGTTTTTCATAATTTTTATTGTAATTAAATATTTTTTGAAATATTGTAACGATGCATTTTTTTGATGAGTCCTTGCCTGCTAAGTCCGAGTTCTTTGGAAGCTTGAGTTTGATTCCATTCATTTTCTGTGAGAATTTCTATAATCATCTCTTTTTCAAGATTTTCTACTGCATCTTTGAGGGAATTTGTCTGGATGAGTTCCTCTTCCTCTTCTATTTTTTTTAATTTCACCACTTTTTTCTCAAGCAAATTCAGAGTATCCTTATATTCTTGAAAGTGCAAAATATCTTCGGAAAAATCTGAAGGTTGAATTGAAGTTTTTCTTTCCGAAAGTGTAACCGCTCGTTCAATTTCATTTTCTAATTGTCGGATATTTCCGGGCCAACTATAATTTATCAGATATTTCATAGCTTCATCCGTAATTCCGCTAATTTTTTTATTCATTATTTTTGTATATTTATCCAAGAAGTGGACAGTGAGTAGCGGAATATCTGACTTGCGTTCGGAAAGAGAGGGAACATCAATTTTGATAACATTAAGTCTATAAAACAGATCCAGTCTAAAATCACCACTATCAACTTTTTCTTTCAACGATACATTTGTGGCACAAATTACCCGCACATTTACTTTTTGAATTTGAGTTGAGCCAACTGGTTTAATCTCTCCTTCTTGCAAAAACCTGAGTAATTTGGCTTGAATAGAAGGACTAATGTCGGCAATTTCATCGAGGAAAAATGTTCCGCCATCAGCAACTTCAAAAAGGCCTTTTTTGTCGTGGGTCGCACCGGTAAACGAGCCTTTTACATGACCAAATAGTTCGCTTTCCAAAAGAGTTTCCGATAAAGCTCCGCAATATTGAGCAACAAATTTTCTATTTTTTCGATTGCTATTAAAATGTATTGCTCGTGCAATCAGTTCCTTTCCGGTTCCGCTATCACCTTCCAAAAGAATTGTGGTGGGCGAATCTTTTATCTTTTCAATCATCCGAAAAATGTCTTGAAGTTTTTTACTTTTTCCAATAATATTTGGGAATGATTGCAAAGATTCCAATTCTTCTCGAATAATATTGTGAGAAGCTTGCAATTTTTTGAAGGAAATATTTTCCACAATGACGATGATCTGATTGCATAAAGCGTTGATGATGTTAACCATTTTTTCAGTGAAATAATGAGAACCTAATTTTGAGAAAAGGCAAATAACACCTTTTATTTCATTCCGAACTACTAATGGAAATGAGATGATATTGTTGTATTCTGGAGCAAATTGAGGTTGCTTGCTATTTTCACCTTCATTATTTTTATAAGTTATTTCAATGATATTGATAAATTTTGAGTAATGTTTATTTTGCTCGGAAAAGTTATTGCAAATAAGATAATCCCACGAATCTTTAACTTTGGAATTGTGGTTAAGAGCAAACAAACCACCATCTGCTTCGGAGAAATCGATTAATTTATCTAAAGCAGTTTCCAACAAAATGTCAAAATCTGTGATGTCGTTAAGTTCTTGGGTAATATTGTAAAACTTATTTAGAAGTAGCTCTTGATTTTTTGATTCTTTCAGCTCAATTGAATATTTTTTTTCTAATTTTTGGATGAGAAGGTCATTTTTTTCTAAGATATTAATTGCATCAAATTTTCTAATCAATTTGCGATTATCCTTTAATATTTGTATGGCTTGTTCCCAATCTTTATCTTTGGATAAAAGAGCAGCATATTCATAATTTGCTAAGACCAAATCGAAATTATTATTTGTAGTAACAAAGTATTTAATCGCTTTTTTTAGGAGATTCATTGAAGTTTGTGCATTATCCTTTTCCAAAAATGCTTTGAGGTAATATGTTTTCCCAATTTGAAATTCATTATTAATTTCTTTTGCTAATTTTAGACTGTAATCAAGATAGTAATTTGCACTTTCATAATTCCTGGTCAAAATAAAATACATTGCTTGTTTTTGCGAGCCTTCGATTATTTTATCTTTGGCGTCCAATCCTTTGAAAAAGTCAAAACTTTCCACCAAATAACCATAAGCATCTTTGAATTTGTGTAATCTGGTTAGCACACTTCCCAAATTACCTTTCAACTCTGCTACGATAAATTCATCTGAAATTTTTGAAACCAATTTCATTCCTTTGGTATAAAATTCGTAAGCCGAATTAAATTCTCCTCGCTTTTCATAAAGTTCACCAATGTTGTTGTAAGATTGGCAAAGTCCCTCACTAAAGGAATTTGCTTCAGATTTTTTTATCGCTTGTTCGTAATATTTATTTGCTTTGGCAAAATCTCCAGATTTAAAATAAAGTGCACCCAAATTGTTTTGGCAGGCAATTACATTTTTGTATAAATTAAATTGAACGGCAATTTGTAACGATTTAAGTAAAGCTTCTTCTGCTTTTTCGTATTCGCCATTATCCATATAAGTTACGCTGATATTTAAGTAAATATTGGTAATACTATATTTATCTGCCAATAATTTTTGGATATTGAGAGCTTCATTCAAACTTTGCAAAGATTTTTTGTAGTTACCACATTCCTCATATAAACCACCTAAATTGCTGTAGCAGACAGACATTCCGTTCAAGTTATATCTCTGTTTTTCAAAATCCAAACTTTTAGAAAGTAGTTTCTCAGAGTTTTTGCTGTCTCCTCTAAACATTGCCAGCACGCCCAAATTATTATTGATAGCCGCTATCCCACCTTTATCATCTGCTTTTTCGTAGAACATTTCACTCTCTTCAAAGGCGGCGTAGGCTTTATCCCATTTATCTGAATAGTAGAATATTTTCCCTTTCAATTTTTTGCTATTCGCATTAATCAAAGATCGCAGTTTACTATTTTTAATTTCTCCAGTAATTTTAGAAATATCATTAATAATTTTTAACGCTTCATCAAATTTTTCTTTTTCAATATTTATTTCTGCTTTTAGAAGCAAAATTTGAGATTTGAGATAGCTGTCTTTGGAAGCGAAAGAATATTTTTTTATGATTTCCAAAGCAAAAGCAGAAGACCCTGCCTGATGCATACTTCCTGCCAAATGGAGAATAATTTTATCTGCCGGATTACTCGATTCAACGCACAATTTTAAGGCTTTTTGTAAGTTCTCTGCTGCCATATCATAATTATGCAAATTTTCATTTGCTATTCCCAAATTAAGTAAAATATCAATTTTTTGCTTTTTGTTTTTTTGATGATTAAGGTATTTTTCATTAATTCTGATTAAATTTTGAAAATCCGATAACATTAGTAATTCATCAATAATAATTGAATAATTTTCCAATTTATTTTCAAAAAAAGTAATCTCAAATTCTAGAATATTATTTTTATCAAGATATTTAATAACAGAATTTAGATATTTTTGTTTGTCTGCCTCTTTCAAGTTTTGGAAATATTCCATTATTTCGAGGTTTTTTTTAATGTAATAGACATCATTAACTTCAAAAATAAAGAGGTCTTTTTTCAATTTTTCCAAATTCTGAATTAGAATTTCTGAATTTGAAATTTGTTTTAGAACTTTTTTGGAAGCAAATGAACTCAATAAAAATATTTGTAGCAACAATTTTCTTCTGGTTTCTGGTAATTTATCCAATTTCTCTTTTACAATGGTTTTCGCGGATATTTTTTTATCAAAATAATCCGATATTTTCTTTTTGATATTTTTACTTTTAAGTTCATTTAAAATATGATGAATGATAAAAATATCGCCACCACTTTTTTTCATGATAATTTCACTTTCAGCAGTAAAAGATAATTTATTTTTGGAAAATAGTATTTTCAGAATCTTCTTTATATTTTTTGTTTGCAATTGATTAATAAAATATTTTTTAGAAAAAGTATAGGTTTGTTCGTTTGTGAAAATTACAAATTTTACATTTTTATCTTTGAAGTTTTCCACAATATAATGAATAAAATCGGAAGTGTATTCATCTAAATATTTTTTCTCATAAATGAATATGGTCTTTGGTTTTATCAAATTTTCTGCATTTAATTTATCGGTAATATAATAGAAAAAATCAAACCTATTTTTAAAGCTAAATTTTTGAACTTTTGAAATTAGTTCTTTGAATTTTTCATTGGAAATATCTGTTAATAATTGAATTATATTTTGAAAATTATTTATTTTGAAAATTGCTGGAATATAAACTAACCCAGTTTTCTCTTTTTGAATTATCTTGCGAAATATCAATGATTTACCAGAATTCTGTTTCCCAATTATTTCGATAATTTGACTTTTATTATTACTCAGTTGCTTGTTTACCTTTGCAATTTGTTCAAAATTTTCTGAAGCATAATCCATTAAAATATTATCAATTTGAGAATTCATTTTTACCCCTACATTTAGAATTTGTGGCAAAAAAATGTTCGAATATTATTTTGTCAACTATGTTTTCATAATTGTAAAGAATGTTTACTATTTTAGCTAATCACTAATTCAAAAAATTTAGCTTAATTAATTGTTATGAAAGGCTTTGAGGATTTATTTCATTACTCTATTATTTTTAGTTTATCTTTGATGTTTCGCAAAATTTCTTTCGAAGATATCAGATTCATACACCTAAAATTTCTTTTTTTGCATTTTTTACTTCCGTGTAGTGAACAAGGTTGACAATCGATATTGGTAGAAAGAATTTTTGCTTCTTTATTGAGAGGAGCAAAACCCAAAATAGGATGAGTGGCACCAAATATTGCGATTTGTGGCTTTCTTAAAGCGGCTGAAATGTGCATTGGTCCGCTATCATTTGTAATTACTAAATCCATTTCATCAAGAGCTATAACCAACTCTTTTATTGTGAAATTTCCACATAAATTTTGAACTTTTATGTTTGTTAATGAAATCAAATGTTTTGCTAATTTGATTTCATTTTTTGTGCCTAAAATATAATATTTACAATTCCAATCATCAGGTGTTTGATTGATAATTTCTGCAAATTTTTCTATCGGATATTGTTTTGTAATATGTAAAGCTCCCGGAAATATTCCAATTTTTTTACCTTTCCAATCATCAAAATTTTGTTTCCTTTGAGAAATATAAAGTTTTGGATATTCCAAATTTTCTTTTATTCCTAATTTTCTGAGAGCTGAAAAATAGAGAGAAACTGTAGATTTAATAGGTTTTTTGCTAATATGTTTTGTGAGAAGCCAACGGTGAAAATGAAGTTTTTTATAACTAAGTATTATTGGTGCGTGAAGATATTTTTTGATAATAAAAGTATTAAATTTAGAATGTAAATCAATGACAATATCGTATTTTTGTTCTTTTAGTTTTTTCAAAACCATTTTTTTTTCGTGCCAAAGATGGATGTTATTAATCTGGTTAAAAAACCCTATTAAATCTTTGTAAGTTGGTTTGGTTAAATAATCTAAAATGGCATTAGGAAAGGTTTTGCGTAATTCTCTAATAATTGGTTCTGTTAGAACAATATCGCCAAGAGAGCTCAATCTTATGATCAATATTTTTTTCATATTTCGGAAAATTTTTAACTTATACTTTTGATTATTTCAGGAATATTTTTTATTGCTTCTTCTATTTTACTCGTATCTTTTCCACCTGCCATTGCCATATCTGCTCTTCCACCGCCGTTGCCATTCACAATTTTAGCCACTTCGCCAATAATTTTTCCAGCTTTGAATTTATTTGTCAAATCTTTGGTTACTACTGCAATCAGTAAAACCTTCCCACCATTTTCTGCGAGAAGAACTCCAATTCCAGAGCCAATTTTATCCTTTAATTGATCTCCAATTTGGCGTAACATTCCAGGATTTTGAATATCTATTTTAGCGGCTACAACTTTTGCATCATTCACAATCTTTGCATTTTTTATCAAATTATCCAAGATATTTCCAGCAGATTTTACTTTTATTTTTTCCAATTTGAGATGTAGTCGTCTATTTTCGGCAATAATTTTTTCCAATTTTTCTAAAATCGAAGCTGGTTGTGTATTCAATTGATTTCCGATTTCATCAATCTCATTTTCCAGATTTATCACATATTCTTCTGCCTTTTTGCCAGTGATAGCCTCAATTCTTCTAATTCCTGCGGCAATCGAAGATTCTGAAGTTATTTTGAACAATCCAATCTCACCAGTATAATTTAGGTGAGTTCCACCACAAAGTTCTTTGGAAAAATCTCCGATTGAAACGACTCTTACGTCATCTTCATATTTTTCGCCAAACAAAGCAACTGCTCCTGATTTTTTGGCTTCTTCAATATTTTGAATTTGAGTAGTTATTCGCAGACATTCACGAATCTTTACATTAACTTTTTTTTCAATCATTTGCAATTCTTGTGGGGTAACTTGCTGAAAGTGGGTGAAATCAAAGCGAAGGTGATTTGGATGCACAAATGAACCTTTTTGATTTATATGTTCTCCCAAAATATCTTTCAAAATTTTATGTAAAAGATGCGTAGCTGTGTGGTTTGTAGAGATTTTTTTTCTATTTTTTTTGTCAATTTTGGCAGTGTATAATTTGTGATTTACCTCGCCGAAAATTAGCTTTCCAAAATGAAAAAAGATGTCATTTTCTTTCTGAATATCGGTTATTACAATTTCGCATTCATCATTATAAATTTTCCCAATATCTGCTTTTTGACCGCCAGATTCAGTGTAGAAAGGAGTTTTATTAAAAACCAAAATCACTTCATTTTTATCATTTACAAAGTATTTTTGGATTTTTACTTTTGTCTCTTCTGTTTTGTAACCCACAAATTGTGTTTTGCTGGAAGCATCTATCTTCAGCTTATCAATCATCGATTTGCCAGATTGGAATTTTCCTGCTTTTCTAGCTCTATCTTTCTGTTTTTTCATCTCTTTTTGAAAACCGTTTTTATCTACTTTTAGCCCTTTTTCTGTCGCCATCACGATGGTCAAATCAAGTGGAAATCCAAAAGTATCATAAAGTTGGAAAGCATCTAATCCAGAAATTTCCGCACCTTTTAGATTTGCCACAATTTCGCTAAATTTTTGTATTCCGTTGTCCAAAGTGAGATTAAATCTCTCCTCTTCTGCTTTTATTATCAATTTGATGTGAGCTTTTTTCTCTTTCAATTCTGCAAAATGATTACCCATCATTTCCACAACAATATCCACTAATTTATACAGAAATGGTTTTTTCAAATTTAGCAATCTGCCGTGACGAGCGGCTCGTCGCAAAATTCTACGAAGCACATAACCTCTACCCTCGTTGGAAGGCATTCCACCATCTGCCAGTGCAAAAGATAAAGCACGAATATGGTCTGCGATAACACGATGTGAAATTCCCCTTTCATCAGTAAAATATCTGCTTTCTGATAATTTAGAGATTTCGTGTAAGATGGGCATAAAAAGATCTGTCTCATAATTGGAATTCTTTTTTTGTAGGATTTGACAAATTCTCTCAAAGCCTGCTCCTGTATCAACATAGGTATTAGCAAGTTTTTGAATATTGCCTTTTTCATCTCGATTATATTGAATGAAAACGAGATTCCAAAGTTCAATGTAACGATGACAATCTCCATTTACTTTGCATTTGTGATTTGCATCGTTTTGTAAATTGCAAAATCCTTCTCCACAATCGATATGAATTTCGGAGCAAGGTCCGCAAGGTCCAGTTTCTCCCATCTCCCAAAAATTATCTTTATCGCCGTAATATTCGATATGCTTCGGGTTGATATCTGTTTCATTTTTCCATAATTGAAAAGATTCTTGATCGGAATTGTGAACTGTTGCATAAAGTTTTTCTTTTGGAAGTTTCCAAATTTCGGTAAGAAGTTCCCAAGCCCATTTTATTGCCTCTTTTTTATAATAATCTCCAAAACTCCAATTTCCCAACATTTCAAAAAAAGTGTGATGGTATCCGTCTCGACCAACTTCTTCCAAATCATTATGTTTACCGCCGGCACGAATACATTTTTGGCTATTAACTGCTCGTAAATATTCCGATTTTTTCTGACCCAAAAAGATATTTTTGAATTGATTCATTCCTGCATTTGTGAATAGTAAAGTGGAATCATCAATCGGAATAACAGGTGCCGATTTTACTATTTTGTGGTTTTTCTCTTTGAAAAAATTAATGAACTGTTTTCTGATTTCTTTGCTACTTTGCATAATTCACCTCTTTATTTTTTGCGATAATGCTAAAAAAAATAACTCAATTTTGATGAGGTTTAGAATTTCATTTTGTCTATTTATGTAAAGAAAAAAAGTAGATATTTTGAGATTTGCCGAAATTTGTTTCCTCTATTTTTGCAGAAATAACTTAAAATACTTTGACTTAAAAAAGATAAAATAATTTGTTTACTTCGCAGATGGGGGAGTGATGAAGCTGATAAAAAATGCCAAGATTAACAACAAAAATGAAAGGTTAGTCAACATTCTTTT
>CAYQOZ010000049.1:0-11426 GCA_964419355.1 uncultured Candidatus Cloacimonadota bacterium
GCCCACCACCACCGTGCGGAGTAGCAAATGTTTTGTGTAAATTAAAATGCATTATTTTTTGTAGCATCTTTTAGCTGTTCGAGCATTTTCTTGCGGCTGTTAATCTTTTTTTGCAAGATCTAAATTTCTACTGCGAAAACCATAACCCATTACATCGGAAACATCTGTGAGTAGAACAAATGCTTTGGGGTCGATATCTTTTATAAGTTCACGCATTAGTGCAACTTGCCTTCTATTCATAGCACAAAATAGCATATCAAAATTTTTGCCATCATAACCACCTTGTGCTTTTATTAAAGTAACTCCACGATTTATTTTATTGTAAATTTGTTTTTTGATTTCATTTGTTTTGCTGGAAATTACATAAACCCCTTTCACATACGGCAAACCTTCACTTGCTAAATCGGTTATCTTGGTGGTTACAAACAGATTGATATATCCCCAAATAATCAATTTAATGTCTTTGAAAACAAAGCCAATTGTGAGAATAATTAAGGTTTCAATTATCCAATATCCCATTCCGATAGAGATGCCAGTTTTTTGTTTTAATAACGCAACTGGAATATCGGTTCCACCGGTGGAACCTCTAAACCTGAAAATAATTCCAAGCCCTAACCCGAGCAAAACTGAGCCAGCAATTGCAGATAGATAAATATTTTCCGGACCGAGAATCGCGTAAATTTGTTTCCCATCAATTTGAAATGTATATTGCGATAAATCTTTGATAAATCCCAAATTATGAAGTGAGGGAAAGCTAACAAGATCGGCAAGAATCGATGTTGAGAACATTCCAAAAAGAGAGCCGATACCAAACCTTTTTCCCAAAAATATAAAACTGATTATAAATAATGGAACATTAAATAGTATCATCGAAATGCCGATTGGAACATTGAAAAAATGGAACATAATTTGACCTAATCCGCCCACTCCGCCGGGTACTATTTTGTAAGGTACCAAAAACCACGAATATGCTATCGCAAAGATTATTGAACCAATAATAATGCCCGTATAATTTACAAATTCTCTCTTAAAATTTATCATAATAAATACCTCCGATGAGACGCAACTTATTTTGATGGTTTTGAAGTCAAATAAAAAGAGATTTTTTCTAAAAATTTTTGATTTTACTAAACGTTCTATTTTATTTAAAAAATGATTTGACAAATTTTTGTAATCGAAAATAGATGCTATCGTGTTTTAGAAAGCAAATAAATTGTTACTGTCGAGATTATTGTTCTGTTTTTTATAGTTGAAGAGCAGGTGTAAGATGTTAATATCGCAGAAATTAAAATTGAAATGTTACTATCGAGATTATTGTTCTGTTTTTTATAGTTGAAGAGCAGGTGTAAGATGTTAATATCGCAGAAATTAAAATTGAAATGTTACTATCGTAAATATCAAAACTAAATATTAACCCTAAATTTAGGAGAGAAAGATGAAAAAACTACTAATTCTAACAATACTGTTAGGTCTGGTTGGTTCGTTAATGGCGAAAGATGGAGTTGCAACTTTGGATCTCGATCTTTCAATTCCCGATGTAACTGTGCTCAGTATTACAGGTGGTAATATTGATGTGATTTTGCCAACTCCACATGCTGGTGACGGTTTTGTAGATGTAACGGCATATTCCAGTTACGAAATCATTACCAATACTCCTGCGGCAACAACGCAGGATATTAATGCGGCGTTAAGTGCAGATATTTCTGCAACTGGTGTAATTCTTTGGTTGAGAGCAGATGCACCAACAAGTGGAATAAGTGCTGGTTCAGTGAACATCTCTGGTTCTAATACATTAGCGGTTCCAATTGTAACTTCAATTGGTCCAACAAGTGATACGGATTTACAACTTGAATTTAAGTTTGTTGTGGACGCTCTTGCACCTTCAGGTTCAGAAGATCTTGTGTTGACACTTACTTTGGCTGACGAATAATAAAAAAAATATGCTCCTGCCTATTTTGGTGGGAGCATATCATTAAAGTATTAAAAAAATGAAAAGTAAAATAATAATAATTTTATTAATTTTGTGGATGAAATTGGCGTTCTCGACATCTGTAAATATAGCAGATGGTGGAGGTTCTTGGTGTAATGTCTCCACAAATGATATTATGAACGGAATAACTGAAATTGCCAGTCCACCTTTTGGACATTATGTTTTAATTGTGGAAGGTGCTGCCAGAAAAAATATTGGTAGAAGTTATCATACAAAAAATCGGTTAATGAAAAATCAATTCAAAAATATTCCAACAAAAATAGATAGAGTTGCTTGGCATATTGATGTTAGCAAAAGTAATACGACACCCGTTGGTGGCTGGCCAGCAGAGTTAGAACTTTATGTGAAAAGAACATCTGCCGGAGATCCAGAGGGTGGCATCACAGATGAATCCGGCACAACTTATCAGGAAATAACTGCGGTGGATACGCAATTTTTAGATGGATCTGGAAATGTGTCAGACATAAATATTCAGCTAAAATTTGAGGGTATCTCACTAGAAATTTCTGAAGAAATCTATGGCACTCAAATTACTTTCACAATTGTAGAGGATTAAAATGAAAATAATATTAATAACAATTTTGCTAACTTGCTTCCAACTTTATGGTTTGAATATCGAAGATGGAATGACTAAAATATTTATCGTTTCCCCCGGCAGTAAAATTTCTGATGTACTCAGAATTACAAATGAGAAAGAGGTTCCTGAAGAGATAAAATTGTATCAAACAGACTATTTATTTAACCATGAAGGTGGTAAACAATATCCTGAATCGGGCACATTGCCACGTTCTAACGCGAAATTTATTACATTTAATCCCCATCGAACAATAATTCCACCAGAAACAACTGTCGAGATAGATTACACTATTATTTTTCCAGATTCTTTGGAAGATGTCCCCTTAACGGGGTCTTTTTGGAGTATGATTATGGTGGAGGGAATATCTCAAGGTTCTATTGAATCAGAGAGTTTTGACCCGACTTCAGAAGAACCGCGTATGAAAATGGGCATAAGTTTTCGCTATGCAATTCAAATGATAACACACATTGAAGATTCTGGGATTAGAAAATTAGATTTTATTGAAACAAAAATAGTTAATGAGGAAGATGGAAAATCTTTACAAATTGATATAGAAAATACAGGTGAAAGATATTTAAACCCCAGCTTGTCTTTGGAAATATACGACAGTAATGGAATGTATATCAAAAAATTAACTTCCAATAGTTCAAGAATTTACCCGCAAACTTCCAAAAGATTTAAAATTAAATTAGAGGGTATAAAATCTGGGAAATATCAAGTGCTTATTGTGGCAGATGCTGGTGGTGATGATATATTTGGAATAAATTATACATTAGATATTAGAAAATGAAAAAAATATTTATTCTGATAATCTCTTTTTTTCTTGTGCAAACCGTCTTTGCTTTTGATGAGAGAAATGTTACGGTAGAATATCTTGGTAAAGAAATTATCGAAGTTAAAGAAAATAGAAAAATACGAGCATCTTTTAGAATTTCCAATAATAAATATAAAAAAATTAAATTTAGTTCAACTACAAAATTACCAGAAGATTGGAAACTATTAACTGGAGATCAAGAATTTGATATTGGTGCTCGTGGCGTTGGTGTGAAAATTGTTAGTTTTTATATTCCTTGGAAGACGGCACCCGGAAAATATGAGATTACTTACTTAGTTGAGGCAGAGAGATATAAATATTTGCAAGTTAGTGATTTTCAAACTTTTCATATAAAAGTTTTACCCGTTACAAATTTAAAAATTAAATTAGAACAAGCACCAGACTTTGTGATTGGTGGTGGTGATTATGAAGTTACCTTTTTAGTTACAAACGATAGTAATGCCGAAAATGATATTGTCTTTGAAGTAGATAGTAGCGACGAATTACCATCTTTACTCGATATAGAAGAAATAAAACTAAAGTCGGGGGAATCGACAAATATTACAGTGAAGATACAAACAGACAAAAAAATCAACGAAGTATTTAAACATAGATTATTATTTTCTGCCAGAGTGAAAGATGATGAACAGTCAAAGGTATCTCAATATTGTTCTGCTGACATAATTCCCAGAATTAGCGGTGCTACGGATTGTTGGCGTAGAATTCCAACTTTTTTTTCCGTTAAATCAATCACTCGTCAGTATGGTTTTGATGAGCCAAAATATTATTTGCGAACAAGCATTATTGGTCAGGGAAATTTAGACGGTAAAGGAAATCACCACATTTCATACAAATATTTTGGCTACGATTATTTGAATGAACCTATCACAAAAGAAAAAGATACATATTATTTAAAATATTCTACTACTAATCTCAAACTAAAAATTTGCGATTTTAGTTGGCGAACTTCCGAATTATTGGGTCACTATAGTGGGCGAGGTTTGGAAGCACAGTATGGCTTCAATAAGTTTAATTTTGGAGGGAGTTATCAACAAAGTAAATGGTTTGATAATGTTGATAGATATCGGGTGTTTGTTGATTATCGTCTTGATAATCGATTTCTTTTTGGTACTCAAATATTAGCAAAAAATAAAGAGAATATTTACGATGATAAACTTTTTAGTTTATCAAGTGAAATTGGACCATTTATTGGAAGTTCCTTTGGCTTTGAATACGCAGTTCAACAAACCAATAAAATTAATCATGCTCTTTTTGCCAAGACAGAAGGAAAATACAAATGGCTTTCTTATTCATTAGATTATATCCATTCTCCACCAGATTTTAATGGAAATTCCCAATACTTTAACCAAGATTATTTGAGTGCTGACTTAAAATTACCAATCAGTGTTAGCACGGAATTTAATTCCATGTTACATTATCGAAAAAGAAATTTAGATTTGGATTCAACTCTAACTTCAGCACCTTTAGAAAAGCGATTCAGTAGCAGTATCGATTATGATTTTCAAGATAAATCAAAGCTATCATTCGGATATAATATCAATGAATACAAGGATAGATTTGAAAATTCAGAGTTTGATTTTATTGAAAAATATATTAGATTGTATCTCGGACAAAATTTTAAAAACGTTAATTTTGCTGTATCATTTGAAATGGGGAAAAAAACCGATTACACTAAAGTGGAAAGAAGTCAGAATTCTCAATTTGCACGTTACGATTTTTCAATAAATTATGAACCAAATGACGCCATCTCTTTTGATGCTTACTTTCTTTATGATAAAGACAGCTTTTTTGAAGAGATGTCAGTTTGGAAATGGGAATACGAAACATATTGGGATTCTTTATCAGGCGTATTTATAACCGATTCAACTTATGTTTTCGATTATGATGAACAAATTGGTATTCAAGATGAAGATTTATTGATTGGACTTTCTGGTATATTCAAATTAGCAGATAAAACATTTTTTAATGTCTCCTATAAAAAAAGATTTAAGTATGATATATTTGAGCTTCGGTGGGAACATTCTTTAAAAAATATGAGCAAATTCTCAATTACGGGACGATATTCACCTTATATTGAAAATCAGGACATTGTAACCTTAATGGCGGAGTATAGCATTCCTTTAGGTGTTCCTATTAACAAAAAGAAAACGGTCGGAATGGTTAAAGGATTAGTTTATGAAAAAACTACCAAAATGCCTATTACAAACGCAATTGTTAATATAAATGGCTCATCTTCTGTTTCAAATTCAAAAGGTATTTTCCTATTTAAATCTGTAAAACCGGGTAACTACAATATTAATGTAAAAACTTCTGAAATTAGACCCAATCTGATGGCATTGGCAGACCGTAATATAATGGTTTTAGGTGGCAAAAAAACTTGGGTTGATTTTGGTATCACTGAGGCGGCAAGTGTTACTGGTAATGTTGTTGTGTATGATTTCAAAAATGGCAATCATCTCAAAAATGGTGATCAAACAGATGAAATTGTTGAATCTTACGGAATATCCGGAATTATTTTGGAAATGATAAGCGAAGATGGAACTATTAAACGAGCAATTTCTAATGGTGCTGGACGATATGAATTTCATGACCTTTTGGATGGAATGTGGAGTCTGAAACTGTACGATTATAATTTACCAGAATATCACTATTTTGAAAATGAAACATTTGATTTCAAATTAAAATCTGGACAAAAGAAAAAAATGGAAATCAAAATTCTTCCTAAAAAACGCAAAATAAAAATAATTGAAGATGGCGGAACAATCATTGAAGAGAGCGATTAAATCTTGCATTCTCTTTATTTTTTTTGTCGCCATAAATCTGAATGCTCAATCTGAAGTTGAACAAAAATATGATATTCTTTTCAAAAATGCAAAAATTGCACTTGCGGAAAACAAACAAAAAGAGGCACAACTTTATTTAGAAGTTCTCATTTCAAACTATCCAAATTCACCAAAAAATAATGATGCCATTTTTCTTTTGGAAGATATCTACATTCATTCTGAACAGGATTCACTTTTTTTAAATATTTTTGATCTTTTCAATGCAGAAAAATCAGCAAAACAATTATTTTGGCTTGGGCAAGCATACTATAATTTAGAAAAATTTGAAAAAGCAAAGTTGATTTTTAAATCTCTGAACGAAATAGCCGAATTCAAATTGAAGTCCAAATTAATGAACGCTTTAATTGTATTTAATCAAGAGAATGAATCGATTGAAAATTTGTTGAAACTTGAAACGCAATTTACAGAAAAGGATAAAGATTACAAATTAATTCTTTTGGCGATTGCTCGAGCCTATAACTTGCAAGACGATTTTGGAAATGCGAAGAGATATTATGAAAATTATCTACTTTTGGAAAATAATTACAAGGGTAGTATTTATTACGAAATTGCAAAGCTGCACGTCGAGAAAGATGTTCCGATACTATTTTTGAAGATAAATAAAAATCATCATTATCGTGGAATAAAATTTTCTAAAGCAACTATTTTAGATGATATTCTTGAAAATACGAATTTTGAAACTAAAGAAGAAAGAGAAAATTTTTATGAGAAAAAATCAAAATATAAAAATGAACTTTATGATGAATTTTCAAATTTAAGACTTGATGATCCCTTTCTATATTTCTATTTGGGAGAATTAAGTGTCGAAGTTGATGTGAATTTTCCTGCTAGGACTTTGCAATATTATGAACGCGTTCGGGAACTTTCTGAAAATTTTATCTATTCCGATGCAATTCTTTACAACATTGCCTATTTTAGCTTTCAAAATGCCACTAATAAACGAAATTTAGCGCGAATTAATAATATGGAATTAGTGATGAATTGGCCAGATTCGTTGCGACTATCTCAAAATGATATGCAACAGACAATCGATGCTTACGAAAAAATTTATCAACAATTCCCGAATTCAGAATATAATTCTGAAGCAGTTTGTTATCTTGGAATTGTCTATTTTACTTTAGCACTTGATTCTCGAAAGCCTCTCCCACTCTACCAAAAAGCGATTGAGTATTTCGATGTCGTTGTCAAACGAAGAAACGACCCACTTTATGATTTTGCGCTTTTTCAACGCGGCTGGACACGTCTTGTTAGTGGGGAAATTGGTGGTACTATCGAGGATTTTTCTAAAATTTTAAAAATGTTAAATTATAATTCCAAAAATAAAGTATTTTTTCTTGAAGATGCAATCGAAAATATGGCTTATAGTTTAATTGAATATGATAGTGATTTTGACCTTGTTTCACTCGCTGCCGAAAAAGCGAAGTATCTTTTTACACATATTTTGAGCCGTAAATATAGTAAACCAATATTTCAAAATGCCATTAAATTGAAGCTAAAATATTCGGCTCCAATGCAAGCAATTGACCTCTATAATACCTACATCGATCTTTACCAAACAGATATAGAATGTCCAACTTTTGTTGATTCAATTATTACGATTTATAAAAAATATCCATCCAGAGCTAGAAAAATTGGCTCTGCAAAAAATATTATTATTGAGCAATTAGAAAGGATTGTTAATGATTATTGTAGTGATTCAAAATGGTATATTGCCAACAAAAATAAAAACATTTTAACACAGTTAAAGATAATTGAAAATGCTTTCGATTTTTTGGAAAAACGCTATTACAATAATTTTGTGCAATCCATAAACAATGAGAGTTATCTAACTTACAAAAATTTAGCAAAAAATTATTTTGAATATCCTAATTTTAGAAAAAACAAAGAAAAAAATATTTCGATGCGAGCAAATGTTGTAGAAATGAGTATGAATTTGGCAGAGAAAAATCAAAATCCCATTTTTTATAGAGAAGCCATCGAAAATTTAAACGAATTTAATTTTGTTTTTTCAGAACATTCAAATTATTTTGAATATGAAGAAAATATATTTTATTGTTATGAAAAATTATTTCAATTACAGATGGAATTGGTTGATGATATTGCTAAAAAAAATGATATTGAGATGGAATATATCGGTGCTTGTTATGCATTTGAAGACATTTTGTATGCACCAGAATTTATCAATGAAAACAAAAACAAAGATTTAATAAATGTAATTTGGAAGCGTGCAGAATTACGATATGAACGGGAAGATTTTGGCTTTGCTTTCGAAGATTATTTCAATCTTCTTGAATTGGGAATTGACGATAATTTTAAAATACATTGCTATTCTCAAATGGCTGGAATTGCCCAAATGGAATTGGATTATGCGATTGCCGCAGAATATTATAAAAAAGCTGGAAAATTTTCTTCCGAAAAAGATATATTTTATACAAATGAGTTAGCTTGCTTGATGTTAGGTGCAGAAATGCTATTTGAAAATGGGGAATATTTAAGTTCTGCTCAAGAATATCTCAATCTTTCCGAAAGATTTCAAGATGAAGAGAAAAAAAAAAGTGCGATTGTGAAAGCAATTAAGGGTTACAAAAAAGGGAAAGAATTTGAAATTGCGATAGAACTTTTATTAAACCTTGCGGAAAATAGATCAAAAAAATCTGATATACTTCCTATTCTTGTTAATGCTTGGTCAATTTCTGACTCCCTAAAAAATTGGAAACTTTCCGAAAAACTAAGAAATGATTTTATTGCAAAATTTCCATATTCAAATGAGGCTTACAAATTAAAAATGGAGTTGGCAAGTTTTTATGAAAATGAACAATTCAATGAAAAAAATACTGCCGCACAAATGTATTTAAATATTCATGATTTTGCTGACTCTTTGGACATCGGTGAGGATAAAAAAGAGAATATATTTCTTCAAGCTTTACGAGTCTATCAACATTTGAATCATTATGACAAAGAGATAGAACTTACCATTAAATTTCAAAAATTATATCCAGATAACCCCAATATTGATGAGTTACTGAAAAGAATAGCAATCATCTATTCAGATAGAAATAGTATCGATGAGATGGTATGTTTTGCCGATTCATTTCCAAAACATTCGGCAACGAATGAGTTGTTAAATATAGTTGCTGTCAATTATAATGAGACAAAAAATGTAAAAGCAATGTTGGATTTTGAAAAAAAATATTCCCATCATCCTGCGGTTTTAGAACTTTTAAAAAGTGTGATTTTGATTTATCGAGAAAATAATGAAGAAGAAAAAATAGAGGAATTGGCAATTTACACTTTTAAAAAATATCCAAAATTTGATATTCTTTCACAAATAGTCATCGGAAAATTAAATAAAATAAAATCTGAAATAGATAGTTTGTTCAAAGAAAAAGAATATGTTCAAATGTTCTCTGAAATTGCAAAATTTACAGAAGTTGATGCTAAATATAAAAAAGAAGGTTTGAAGCTTCAACTTCAATCTGTTTACGATAGTTTTTCATATTACAAAAATTATGCAGATTTTTACAAAGCCTTCGATAATAAAATTGTGCAAATTGAAGAAGAATGTAAAAAATTGCCAAATCAACTTCTCAAAATAAATTCATCAACAAAATGGAAAACTCATTTGTATGGGAAAAATAATAGAATTGAAAATTTAACAAATATAGCTTGGAAGTCAAAACAAGATGTTATTCAATTGATAAAAGAGGGTAATAGCTACAATTTACCAATTGAATTACGGACAAAAGCACTCTACATGATTGCAAAACAATATGATTATTTTAGCGATGTAATTGATGAGCAGTTACAAAAATTCATTGATATTTCACAGCAATTGAACAATGAAAAAATGACATCAAGTCCTGTTATGCAAGAAAAATATAAAAAACAATTTAAAATAATTAAACACAACAATGCCAATTCACTACGCAATACTGCAAGCGGAATTTATCAGACCATCCTCATCACTTTTTATGATGGAAAAAATTATTCCGATGAATGGACAGAAAAAACTTTGATTCGTTTAATCGAGTTGAAAGTACGTTCTCCTAAAACTTATGTAACTATTTATTCTGATTCAACTTGGCAGAAATTAAAATCTGATTCTGTTTGGCAATATTCCACAATTTTTGTTAGCAAAATTAAACCGGAAAAGATAAATTTCCAATTTATAGAAAAGCCACTAAAAATTTTCTTGAACGGTAAAATTATTAAAAATTCTGCAACTTGGCAAGATACAATTTATGCCCTTGATTCCTTTGAAAATTTACAAAAAGATGAAAATAAATTGAATTTTGAAACGCTTCAAAATTCATCTTTTTCGGTAAAAATAACTCTTCAATATGATCGGGAAAAATTAGAATATGCACAATCGATATTAGAAAAAACAGTCGTGTCTGATTCCTCATGGTTTGCCTTCAAGGGGGCATTGCCAGATTCAATTAATCTTGCAGATTCTATTTGGTCCAAGTGTGGAGAAGCAAATTTTAGCTTTTACAAAAATCAAATGTATGGGCTTGAGAAGAGCATTGCAAATCCAATTTGGTCAGCAGAATTAGATACCACAAAAGTTCAAACCGTTTGTTTTGTAAAAAAAATAGAAATAGAAAATGAAATCATTCAAACAGAGATAAAATACATCGGACAAAACATTACGTCGATTTGGATAGATGGAGATAAAGTAGTCGATTCTCAAAAATTGATTTCTGATAATAAATTGAATAAAATTATGACCCATATTTTACCAATTACAAAATTTCAAGAAGGTATAATTGCTGTAGAAGTGATTGGAGACATCAAATATAAAGGTTTTATTTTTGAAATGAATTATATCGAAAAAATAGGTGCTAAACAAAACTAAAAGCAGATTTAGTTACAGAACATATAAAAAACGACTTCTCTTTTGACATTTTGGGTCAAATAAAATAAAAAACAAATTAACTGTAATGTTGGAATGGAAATTGCTTACATTTAAGAATAAAAATTATTGATGGAGGCAGAATTAAATGATGAAAAAAATAATATTATTGGTGATAATAACAACTATTTTAATTAGTTGTGCCAAACCGAGTGGCGTTGAAAATGCGTTATCAATTGAAAGTCATATTCAAACGAGTGGTTATGCTGTTGATTTTTCTTTGACGGAAGATTACATTTTTATCGCGGAAGACCAATGTGGATTTT
>CAYQOZ010000050.1:0-11395 GCA_964419355.1 uncultured Candidatus Cloacimonadota bacterium
CCAGACTGCTCCACCTCGCAACACGAGAATCACTATTTTTTTGACCGTTTTAATGTCAAGGAAAAGATAGTCAGAAAAAACCTTGACTGATTAGTTGTCTTTTATCTTGAAACTCTTAAATAAGGAGTAATGAAAATATGCATTTAGAAATAATCGTAAATGTTCACACTTTTGAGAAAAGAGTAGCAATAATAGAAGACCATAAATTGGTCGAACTTTTTGCAGAAAAAAAAGAGCAACAGCTAATTGTCGGCAATATTTATAAAGGAGTTGTTAAGAATGTTCTTCCTGGTTTGGGAGCAGCATTTATTGATATTGGGTTTCCGCGTGCTGCATTTTTGCACTACAAAGATATAGAACCTTCAGAACTTTCCAAACAAAAAAAGAAAATCTATGAAAAAAATAACTCTTCCGATATCGGAAAAATACTGGCAAATGGCGATGAAATAGTAGTTCAGGTTACCAAAGATCCGATTGGTAAAAAAGGCGCACGCGTAAATGCAAAATTGTCTTTGCCTGGAAAATTTCTGGTTTTCAAACCAAACGAAACTAAAGTGATGATTTCTCGAAAAATCACTTCAAATTCTGATCGACGAAAAATCAAAAAAATATTGAAGCCTTTAAAAGATAAAAAAGTTGGCGTGATAGTTCGCACCGATACGCATTCCATTAAAGAGGAAGATTTCAAAAAAGAGTATAACGGACTTGCCAGAACTTGGAAATTAATTCAAAAACAGATGAAACACGCTAAAGGACCAGTTTGTATCTTTGATGAAAATGACCTCTCTTTTTCTCTAATTCGCGATCTTTTCAGTTCCAAAATTGATAGGCTTATTATCGATAATAAAAAATTAAAAAATCAAATTGTTTCCAATCTGAAAAAGGTAACGCCCGAGCTGGTAAACAGAATTGAGTTGTATGATGAAAATACTCCTATTTTTGATGCTTTTGGAATTGAAAAAGATATTGAGACAATTTTTTATTCTCGCGTTTCGCTTCCAAGTGGTGGAAATATCACCATTCAGCAGACAGAAGCTCTGGTTGCGATTGATGTAAATACTGGCAGTTTTACCGGAGATGATGACTATCATAAAACAATTGAGTTAAATAATTATGAAGCGGCTTTGGAAGTGGCTCGTCAAATACGATTGCGTGATCTTGTTGGAATTATGGTTATCGATTTTATTGATATGACAAACGAAAAAAGTCAGAAAAAAGTTTTCAGTGCACTTAAAAATGCTTTGAAAAATGATAGAGCTACCAATAAAATATTTCCATTTAGTCCGCTTGGTTTGGTAGAAATTTCCAGAAAAAGAACGCGTCCCAGTCTACTTCTTAGCTATTCTGAACAATGTCCTCATTGCAATGGAACTGGTAGATTAATATCGCGAGATTCGGTCGCAATTAGAATTTCTAGATGGCTTTTGCGAGCAAACTTTTTCATCAAAAATGAGCCACTAAAAATAGTGGTTCACAAAAATGTGAAAACTTTTATTGAGGAGAATGAGAGCATTCTTGAAAATATTGGTAGTAGTATAAAAATTGAGGGAAATTCAAATATTAAGGTGGATGAATTTCGGATATATTCTCAGAAAACTAACGAAGAGATTACTAATCGATATAATACTTGACATTATGAGGTGATAAAATTCTTTGTCCGCCTTGAATATTATTTGATTTTAAGGAGCTAAAATGTATGCAATAGTTGACTATAAAGGAACTCAATTTAAGGTTGAAAAAGACCAAATTGTCAAAGTTCCTTTTCTAAGTGAAAATGAGGTTGGTTCAAATATCGAAATTTCTCGAGTGTTGATGATTAAAGATGATAAAAACACAAAAATTGGTCGTCCATCTGTGAAAAACGCTAAGGTTGAAGCAGAAGTGGTAAACCATTTCAAAGATAAAAAAGTAATCGTCTTCAAAAAGAAAAGAAGAAAAGGTTACCAAAAAAAGCAAGGTCATCGTCAGAAATATACAGAAATTAAAATTTTAGATATTGTAAATTAGGAGCGTTTTATGGCACATAAAAAAGGTGTTGGTAGTAGTAAAAACGGTAGAGATAGTAACCCCAAATATTTGGGCGTGAAAAAATATGGCGGTCAAAAAGTTATGGCCGGAAATATTATTGTGCGTCAGCGTGGCACCAGAATTCACAAAGGAAATAATGTGGGATTGGGAAATGATCACACTATTTTCAGTCTTATCGATGGTTTCGTAAAATTTGAAACGAAAAAAGCCGGCAAAAAATTTGTCAGCGTATATTCCGCTTAAGTTAATGTAATTTATTTTTTTAAAGCAGTTTTTGAAGCTGCTTTTTTTATTTTTGGATGGAAAATGGCTAACCTTTCGAGTTATAAATATTATGAAAAATATCAGAGATTAATTAAAGATAAATTTAGACAACGTCAACAATTTTTAAAGTCAACAGATCTTTCTGCAAAACCAAAAATATTAAATAATTTAATAAATGCTTTAGAGATAACAGCTTGATATAATTGTAGTTAGATTAATTTATTTTATTGGGAAAATAATATTTCTTGACCTACAAAGCTCATTTTTTTTTGATGCTTTCTCGTTACATCGGGATGTAGCCTAGTCCGGCTCAGGGCGCCGCATTTGGGATGCGGAGACCGGAGGTTCGAATCCTCTCATCCCGACCATTTTTCGGGCACTTAGCTCAGTTGGGAGAGCGCCTGCCTTACAAGCAGGTGGTCGGGGGTTCAAGTCCCTCAGTGCCCACCATTTTTCATTTTTAATGAAATTAATTTTGTTATCCTCTCTCCAAATATGCTGTTGTAAGCCAAATTAATGTAAACTTAAAAACATATCTTGACAGAGTAATCCTATTTTAAATTTATAAACTCGTAATTTTTAGTTTCAAAAAAAGCAATTATGAAAAATTTTCAAAGAAATTTTTCGCAAATAGTAATTTAATGTTGGAGGTTAAATGTTTTTAGATAATCTAAGTAGTATGTTTTCCAATGATATAGCAATTGATTTAGGAACAGCAAATACTCTCGTGTATAGAAAAGGTTTTGGTACTGTAATCGATGAACCTTCGGTGGTGGCAATTTCCAATGATGGTAATAAAATTATTGCTATTGGTAATTCTGCCAAAGATATGTTGGGGAAAAACCCCACAGAAGTGAAAATAGTAAAACCCCTAAAAGATGGCGTGATTGCCGATTTCCAAGTAACTGAATTAATGCTGAGAAATTTGATTTTGCGTGCACAAAAAAAACGCTTATTAATCAAACCAAGAGTATTGGTTTGCGTTCCTTCTGGAATTACCGAAGTAGAAAAAAGAGCTGTAAGAGATAGTGCACTTCATGCCGGAGCTCGTGAAGTTCATCTAATTTCCGAGCCAGTAGCAGCAGCGATTGGAGCAGACCTTCCTATTCATAAACCGCAGGGAAATTTGGTGATGGATATTGGTGGTGGAACCACCGAAATTGCGATTATCTCACTTTCCCATATTGTTGTTCACAGCTCTATCCGCGTGGGTGGCGATAAGATGGATGAAGCAATCGTGGATTATCTTCGTAAGAAAAATAATATTCATGTGGGAATTCAAACTGCAGAAAGAATTAAAATGAAAATCGGTTCAGCATATCCTTTGGAAGAAGAATTGACGATGGAAGTGCGAGGTCGCGATATTATTAACGGTTATCCAATCACGATTGAAGTGAATTCTGAAGAGATTCGCGATGCACTTTCCGAATCGGTTGGTTCAATGATTGATGCGGTGAAAAGATTATTTGAAAAAACTGCACCAGAACTTGCTGCCGATATTGCAGAAAGAGGTTTAATTCTTACCGGTGGTGGAGCTAATCTAAAGGGTCTCGATAAAAAAATTCAAGAAACTGTCAATTTACCTGTTCATATTTTTCCTGAATCTTTAACCTGTGTTTTGAAAGGTTGTGGCTTAGTTATGGATAATCTTGATGAATATCGGGAAGTATTAATTAAAAAAATTGAAAATTAACAGAATATTTTCGAAGATGCAAAAGTTTATTTTGTGCTGAATGAGAACACGAATTAATCGGGGAGCATTTTGAGAAAACATCTATCGTTTTTTATCTATTTTTTACTCGCAATCATTTTACTTTTTGGTAATAAAGACCAGCGTTTATCCAAAGCAAATTTTCTAAGTTCAACCATCTTTTTGCCGTTTATAAATACAGTAAATAGGATAGAATCGCTTTTTGAGATTGATCAACAAAATAAAAAGTTAGCTTTAGAACTTGCTAAAAAAACTTTAGAAATGGGATTATTAGAAGATAAAATTAGAAATTTGCAAACCACTCAAATAAATTTTGATATTTTAAATCAAGAATATATTTTGGGTGATATTATTAGTTACGCTGGTCGTTTTAAAGATCAAAATCTGATTATAAATAAAGGAAGATTAGACAAAGTTAAAAAAAACTATCCCGTGCTTTCCAACGATGGAATAGTTGGGAAAATTATTGAAGTATCACTAAATTATTCTGTTGTGCTTCCACTAAATCATCATCAATTTAAGCTGGGTGTGATGGTGAAAAGAAATCGATTGCAGGGTTTGCTCGCTTCCGATATTTATGGAAATACATTTATGACAATGATTAAACCCGGCTCGGATATCAAATTGGGAGATGAAATAATAACTTCAAATATTTCTTCTGTTTTTCCCAAAAATTATCCGGTGGGGAAAGTTGTAAAACTTATCGAATCTCCCGATAAATTGTTTATGAAAGCAGAACTTTCCACTTATGTTGACCCTGCAATGATGGATCAAGTAATCATTCAATTTTTTGAAAAGGATAAAAGCTATGAACAAGAACTTAATAACAATTAACGGTAAAAAATACCAGAGAATTCCAATTAAAACAAAAATTTTAACAGCAGATGATGATATTTTGGAAATAATAAAAATCTCCACTTCTAAAAAATTAAAAAAAAATGACATCATCACAATTAGTGAAAGCCCGCTCGCAATCACGCAAGGTAGAGCAATTTTGGTGAGTGAACTAAAAATCGGTATTTTAGCAAAATTTTTATGGCGATTTGTGGCAAATGTAAAATATGGAATTGGCTTGCGAGCACCTTCCAGTATGCAATGTGCAATTGATGAAGTTGGTCATTGCCGAATTTTATTGGCGGCAATCGTGGGTGGGTTGGGAAAACTGATTGGCAGAAAAGGAGATTTTTATCGAATTGCTGGAATGCAAGCTGCCCTCATTGATGCCGCCACGACCTCACCAATTCCACCTTATGAAAAGTGTGTCATAAAAGGACCACTTAATCCAGAAATCGAGGCTCAACGCGTGAAAGATGCTTTTGGAAATGAATGTGCGGTGATGGATATTAATGATATTGGAGGTTGTTGGGTGATTGGTGGAAGTGATGGAATAGATAAAAAATTTATGGAAAAAGTAATGAAAGATAACCCGCAAGGACAAGGTTCAGAGCAAACTCCAATCTGCTTGATTAGAGAGAGTAAATGAAGCTAATAAAAACAGTTTTGGGTGGTATTTTAATTCTCTATTTTCAGATACTTTTTGCTTCGAAATTTTCTATTTTAGGTATTATTCCAAATTTTGTTTTGGCTTACATAATTTATATAAATTTAGAAAATGAAAATAATATCTGTCTTCCAATTGTATTTATCGTAGGATTATCTCTGGATTTGTTAAATCCACATCTTCTGGGAATGAACACTTTCATCTTTTTAATTATATCTTATTTAATTAGTAAATTTCATCACAATATCAACAAAAAGCGTTTTGTGGTAATTTTATTCAGTATTTTGCTAATCAATTTCATCTACTATTTTTTGTATAGTTTATACTATTTTTTTGCCATAGATTATGCTGTAAATTTCTATTTATTAGTATTATTTGCAATTTTCTATAATACGATTATCGTGCTAATTTCAATCTACCTATTTTGGATATTTGACAAAATCAGATTATATTTTCATGTATAAAAAACAGCAACTTTCAAAAATACTATTTCTCATGCTTTCCATTATTTTTTTGGCTCTAATCACTGCTCTTTTAAATCTTCAAATTGTGCAATATGAAAAATATAAACGCACTGCCGAAAATAATTTTTTGAGAATTAAAATCAATTATCCCATTCGAGGTGAGATTTATGATTGCAATTTTGAATCGATTGCTGTAAATAAATCCTCCTATAATCTTTATATTTCTCCAGGAAAGATTAAGGACAAAAAAAAGGTCGTTAAATTTGTAAGTGAAAATTTTTCTTTGAAAAGTGAGAAAGTCGATAAGATTATTTATAACAATAGATTTCGTCTGTTTCAAGAAATTCTATTAGTTCAAAATATCAAATTTGATGATATGATAAAAGCTTCGGAAGTGTTAAATTATTACCCATCCCTTTTCTTCAAAAATGAAGCAATTCGCGAATATAAATACCCCAACCATTTCAGCGGCTATATTGGCAGAATAAACGAAAAAGAATATGGAAAATTGCAGGAAGAAGGATATTCCATAAATAGTTTTCTGGGAAAAAATGGATTGGAAAAATTTTATGAAGCAACTTTGAGAGGAAAAAATGGTTACAAAATTGTGCAAGTAGATGCTAGCGGAAAAAATCTGCAGTTCTTCAAGCACAATCTTGATCGACCTGCAATAGATGGTTCTGACCTTGTGCTTACAATTGATAACAGATTGCAGAATTATATTTCATCAATTTTTCCCGAGAACAAGAACGGTGCAATAATTGTGATGAATACAAAAACAGGTGGAATTTTGTCTTATGTGAGCAAACCCGATTTCGATTTGAATATTTTTAGTAATAATATCGCCACCAAAGATTGGAATGAATTGATTAATAATCCCAACAAGCCGATGTTGGACAGGGCAATCTTAGGAACTTATCCGCCCGGGTCTGTTTATAAACCTTTGACTGCTATCTTGGGTTTGGAAAAGGGGCTTATTCAAGAAGATACAAAGTTGGCAGAATGCAAAGGTGGTTTGACTTTTGGCGAGAGATATTTCAAATGTTGGTGGGAAGAGGGTCATGGTGCTTTGAATGTTACAGATGCAATAAAATATTCTTGCGATGTTTTTTTCTACGACCTTTCGACTAAATTTTCTCTGGAAGATTTTGAAGAATATTCAAAAAAATGGAAATTACACGGAAAAACGGGAATAGATTTGCCGTCTGAAAGGGCGGGATTTTTCCCAACCAGAAAGTGGTATGTAGATAATTATGGAAAATATGTGGGAATATTGGGGCAAAAAGTGAATTTGGCGATTGGGCAAGGAGAAATTTTAACTACCCCTTTACAAATTTGTGCATTTTATACAGCACTTGCCAATCACGGTTCTTGGTTGCAACCACACTTCTTGATGAAAACGATTTCTTCTAAACAAACAGATGTTGTTTTGCCAAATAAAATCGATATTCAGATTTCCGATAATAGTATTGAAATCATTGAAGATGCACTTTACAAAGTTGTTAATACGGCTTACGGAACAGGTAGTAACGCCAAAATTTCTGAAGCAACAGTTTTTGGTAAAACAGGTTCGGCAGAAAATCATATGGGCGAAAAAACGCATGCTTGGTTTGCCGGTTATACAAATTGTGAAAAAGATAATATTGCTTTCGTTGTCTTTTTGGAAAATGCTGGTCACGGTGGAAGTATTGCGGCTCCACTTGCAAAAAAAATTGTAAATTATTATCTAAAATTATGAAATATTACAATTGGATTGTTTTAGGGTTTTTAGTCGCCATATTAATGTGCGGAGTTTTCTTTATCTATTCTGCTTCATCTATAAAAATTGGTGATAATTTAACCACCGAAAATTATTTTATCAAGCAAATTATCTGGATATTTATCTCATTTCTGCTCCTTTTTGCAATCATTAAAACACCTCTTCAAATTATTGACATTGCTATTATTCCACTTTATATTATTTCAGTAATTGCACTTATTATTGTACTTTTCTTACCGGAAATCAACGGTTCTCATAGATGGTTTTCTCTGGGATTTATTAGTTTTCAACCATCTGAACTGGCAAAACTTAGTGTTGTTTTATTGGTTGCAAAATCAATCTCAAAACCATTTATTCGCGATGTGGAAATATTGCGAAATGCATTTTTAATCTTGATAATGCCATTAATTCTTATTTTACTCGAACCCGATTTAGGAACTGCATTGACGCTGATAGTTAGTGTTATCGCTATTTTAACTGTTTCTGATCTTCCAATTTTTTATTTGTTAATTTTAATTAGTCCAATTTTTAGCATCATCACATCTTTCTCAATTTATGTTTACATATTTTACATTGCAATTCTTGTTTTGATTCTGTTCAGAGCAAATCTCTCAAAAATTATTATCGGATTTACCGTTGTATTTAATTCATTTTTTTTCTTTATCACTCCCGTAATTTGGAATGGTTTGAAAGAGTATCAGCAAAATAGAATTTTATCATTTATCAATCCGATGAGAAATCCATTTGGAAGTGGATACCAAATTATCCAATCCAAAATTGCTATCGGCTCGGGTGGGATTTTTGGCAAAGGATATCTTTTGGGCTCTCAAAAAAATCTCAATTTTATACCAGAACATCACACCGATTTCATCTTTTCGGTAATTGGAGAAGAATTTGGATTTTTGGGTTGTCTCTTCCTTTTGAGCCTTCTATTTTTGTTTTTTTACAATTTAATGAAAATAATTGTTGATTTAAAAAGGAATGAATTTAGATTTGGTGCGGTAGGAATTTTTTCATATTTATTATTCCAAATTTTAATTAATGTTGGAATGAATATTGGAATTATGCCTACTACTGGAATTCCGCTTCCATTCGTGAGTTATGGCGGTTCAAGCTTGCTGATGAATATACTTGGAATTGGTTTGATATTAAAATATTTTAATGAAAAAAGTATTTTTAAATAATTCTCAATTCTCTGAAAAATAGGAGATTGAAATGTTAAATTTGATAATTGTGATTTCATTAATAATTTTTGGTTGTGCTTTTGGTTTAACTACAACTATTTCTAAAAAAATTATTAAGGATAAAAAAATATAAAAAGAAGTAGGATTTTAATGAATTTAAAAAAATATGTTTATGACCGAAATAAATTTTGCATTCCGGTAACGAAACCAAAATCTTTGTCATCAATTCAATTTATTGTTGAAGAATTCATAAAAAAGAGATTATCTTTTTGCATAAATGGCGAAGGCGAATATTGGGAATTGTGGCGACATGTAGAAGAAGAAGATGATGATAAAATTAAAAAAGGTAGTCCACCCACAAATCCAAAATATCTTTATGTTGACGGCGAAAAGGTTGAAGAATACGAAATTTTAAAATGATTTTGATGAGATGAAAAAATCGTAAAAACATAAAATCATTCCTTTTTGGAGCGTTTTTTTATTTGACAAATCAATCCTATTTTGAAGTTTGCACTTCATCAAAAAGTAAGAGGAAATTATGATAAATAAAAGTATTTTTAGGCAATATGACATTCGCGGAGTGGTAGATAAAGATTTAACGAATGAAACACTTTTTCTCATCGGAAAGGGTTATGGCACTTTTTTAAGAAGGCAAAATTTGAAAACCGCTGTAATTGGTGGTGATGCACGCCTTAGCACACCGCAGTTTAAAGAAAATTTCATCAATGGAATGCTCGCAACTGGCATTGATGTTGTCGATATTGGCGAGGTGGCAACTCCTGTTTTGTACTTTGCTATTTGGAAATTACAAACTGACGGTGGCGTGATGATTACTGCGAGTCACAATCCGGCAGAGTATAATGGAATCAAGCTAAATCAAGGTTTACAAAGCGTTTTTGGTGAGCAAATTCAAGAAATTTTGCAACTTATTTTGCAGAAAAATTTTGAGAATGGAAACGGTCAGCTTTCGCAAAATAATGAAATTGATGAAATTTACAAAAATTATATCGTCGAAAATATCAAATTAAAACGACCTGTTAAGGTGATCGTTGATGGTGGAAACGGTGCTGGCGGACCGTATCTTCCTGAAATCTTACGAAGATTAGGTTGTGAAGTCACCGAAATGTATTGCGAACCAGATGGCACTTTTCCGAATCATCATCCCGACCCAACGGTAGAAAAATATATGACAGATTTGATTGACGCAGTTAAAAAATCTGATGCGGAAGTGGGGCTTGGTCTCGACGGCGATGCAGATAGAATTGGTGTTATTGACGAAAATGGCAAAATGCTTTTTGGAGATCAAATTCTTAATATCATTGTACGCGATTTTTTGAAAAATAATCATGGTGAGAAAATTATTGGTGATGTGAAATGTTCAAAAAACTTTTTTGATGATATCGAAAAATATGGTGGAATTCCAATAATGTTCAAAACTGGACACGCTAATATTAAAAGTAAAATGCAAGCCGAAAATCTGAAAGTTAGCGGTGAAATGAGTGGCCATATTTTTTTGAAAGACCGTTATCTAGGTTTCGATGATGCCATTTATGTTTGTGCTCGTTTTGTAGAAATAATGAGTAAAACGGTTGAACCAGTCAGCACATTTTTGGCAGATCAACCCAAAATGTTTAACACGCCAGAACTTCACATTCAAAGCACAGATGACGAAAAATTTGCAGTTGTAAATAGAGTGCGAGATTCTTTCATTAAAGAGGATTACGATGTGAATACAATCGACGGAATGCGAATTACTTTTGATGATGGTTGGGCACTTTGCCGAGCTTCAAATACAACGCCAGTTCTAGTTTTACGCTTCGAGGCGGAAACCGAAAAACGACTGAATGAAATTCGTAAACTGGTTGAAGATAGAGTTAAGAAGTTAAGCTAAATATTTCATAAAAAAACCGCGAAAGCGGTTTTTTTTATTTTATCCGATCCCCATTCCAAATACTCATTAAAACTATGACGAGAATTACGCTCGTTGAAATAATAAGTGAAAAAATACCTAAATGCATAAATCTTGCTAAAAGAAAAATAGAAGTAAAAATAATTTTCCATTTTAAATCAATGTAACTGTTTGTCAAAAATCTGAATAAAAAATAGGCACAAATAATCGTCCAAATCATTTTTTACCTCGTGATTAATATTTTTTCAGCGTCATTATTTTCGATGCTGATGATTAATTTATTTGGCACACAAATTATTGGAAAATTTCTTGTCCAACCTTGTTGAACGCAATATTGGTGCGAACAATTAGATTTTTTCATACGCACTTTTTCGTCTAAAATTTCAATAATAATTTCATCATCAAGATTGATTATTTTATTTTTTGCCAAATTACCTGTGTAAATATTTTCCCCATTTTGTCGAATTATGACTGTTTTTTGTTTATTGTTTTGAAACATAAATAGTGTCAAAATTGATAAAATTAGCAAAACAATAATCAGAATAAAATCAGCTTTTGTGAGATGTTTTTTGATT
>CAYQOZ010000051.1:0-11273 GCA_964419355.1 uncultured Candidatus Cloacimonadota bacterium
TTTTGTAATCGTTTCTGTACAAATTTGTTTTGATTTTTTGGCAGTTTCACTTTCTACATAAACGCGGATAATTGGTTCGGTGCCACTTTTACGAATGTGAATCCAGAATTTATCCCCCAAAATTTTAATACCATCAGTTTTATCAAGTTTGTAATCTGTAAAAATTTGTGGCACTTTTGCCATAATTTGATCAAGTTTTGCAGGCTCAATTTTTAATTTATCTTTCGCAAAATAATATTTTGGAATTTCATTTGCAAGTTCGGAAATTGTTTTTTCACTTTCTGCTAAAAATGCTAAAATTAGAGCCATGCCAGCTGGTGCATCACGAGTATAATGCACTTCTGCACAAATTACACCACCGTTTCCTTCACCACCAATTGGGCTTTTTAATTCCATCATTTTTTTGCCAACATTTATTTCACCAACTTTAGTTCGATGTACCTTCACATCAAAAGTTTTTGCAATATCTTCCGATGCCATTGAAGATGAAAGATTGGTCGCAATATCGCCTTTTACTTTGGAAAGAACAAATTTTTCAGAGAGTAGGAGCGAGAGTTCTTCGCCAATACATTCACCTTTCTCAGAAACAATCGCTAAACGGTCAACATCGGGGTCGTTAGCAAAACCAATGTCAGCATTATGAGCTTTTACAGCATCTTCGAGTTGTTTCAAATTCTTTTTGAGTGGCTCGGGAGTATGTGCAAAATGTCCAGTCGGTTCGCAATTTATCTCGATAACTTCGCAACCGAGTTTTTCCAATAAAAGAGGGGAAATCACGCCACCAGCACCGTTCACACAATCAATTACAACTTTGAACTTTTTACTTTTAATTTTGGAAATATCGAGGTAGGAAATTTTTAAAATTTTCGCAATGTGGCGTTTAGTTCCCTCTGGGTCAGAATATAATTTACCCATGTTATCCCAATTTGCATATTCTACAGGTTCATCAAGTGACCCAATAAATTTATCAGCTTCTTCTGGAAAGAGGAACATTCCGTTTCCACTCACAAATTTCATTGCGTTCCATTCTGCCGAATTGTGCGATGCAGTGATGGAAATTCCACCGTTTGCATCAGATTCTTCCACTGCCAAAAGTACTGTTGGTGTGGAAACAATACCCAAATCTACCACATCACAACCAACGCTGAGCAGTCCGGAAACAACTGCATTGAACATTGCAGGACCTGTTGTGCGAGAATCTCTTCCCACCACAATTTTACCACGGTTGCGAAAAATCCCAAAATGGGTTGCAAAATTTAGAGCTACTTCAGGAGTAATTGACTCTCCAAAAACACCTCTAACCCCAGATACACTTACCATTAATTTACTCATATTTTCTCCCAAATATTTTAGTGTTTATCTAGCTCATCTCGAAGATGTTTGTTTTCATTATACCATTGAATTGTTTCTGCTAATTGATTTTTAATAGAATATTTTTGAACATATCCATCTTTCCTGATTTTCTCTGAAAAATATTCTGTAGAAGTTGCAAATTTTCTCATTCTATCAGAATTAATAGGAATATCTCTTTTTAATATTTTAGCCAGAAGATCGAAACATTTTCCTATCCCAATTGCAAAATTAAGTGGAATAATCAAACTAGGCTTAGAAAAACCTCGATGTTTACCAATGATTTCCATTAATTTTTTCACTGTTATGTATGGTTTATCCAGTGTATTATAAATTTGGATTCCTGATTTGAATCTGCTGAAACACCAAAAGGTCATATCAAGCAAATTTTCCAAAGAAACCATAGATTTAATATGAGACCCATTACCAATTGTTACCCAAAATTTACGATTTTGCATTGCTATAAGATTATACATATTTGCAAAATTGCTCGAACCATAAATAATAGAGGGCCTTAAAAAGAAAATTTGTAATTCAGAATTTTCTGCAACGAATTTCTCAATAATCTTTTCTCCAGCAAGCTTACTTTTACCATACTCATTATCCGGCAGAAGAGGGCCTGTTTCATCACACGGAACAGATTTATGACCATAAACAGAAACCGTGCTGTAGTAGATGATTTTATCAATATTTTCTTCTTTGGCGAATTGCATAACAATCTCAGTTCCGTATTCATTATTGGAATAATATTCATCTACTGAAATCCCAAAATCGTGTTTTGAAGCAGCACAATGGATAATCACATCAATATTTTTATCTTTGAAAACTTTAAAATCATTTATATTTCTAATATCACCATAAATATTATTTTTATGAATTTCCCTTAAACAATGATTTGAATTGTCTATTCCCCATACTTGATGCCCTTTATCTTCAAGATAAAACATCAAGCGAGATCCTACAAACCCAGTTGAACCAGTTATTAATATATTCATCTATTTTTCCTCTCTAATAGTATTCCATGTTGCCATTTCTTTACCTTTTAAAAATTTAATATAAGCTAAAAAAGCAGATATATTCATCACTAAAAAATATCCTGGTAATTTTAAAAATTTATTTGAATTGCCTTTTGATTCTAAAATCAATTCGATTATTCCACATAAATATACAAAAATTTGCATCAGAGAAATAATAAGAAAAAGGAATGAATTTAAGCTTAGGATAATTGATGATACTAGTATCATTATTGACCATATTGGCAATGACCATCTCATAATTTTATGTGAAATCATCATCCAGCTAATAATCGGAAATTTAAAAGGGTTTAATAATATCTTATTTCGTTCTAATGCAAATAATTGCCTAGAAATTATTCTCACCTTCCTATTTAATTCCTCACTTGCATTTTGAGAAGTTTCTTCAAAAACCAATGCCTTATTATTATATTTACCTAAATATCCATTTTTTAAAACAATAAGTGTTCTTTCAAAATCATCAACAGAACCAGGAGAAATTTGTGTAAAGAATTCTCTTTTTATCAAAAAAATAGAACCATTAGACCCTAAAATTGAACATAACTTACTTTCTTTCTCTTTCAAAAATGATTCAAATTTCCAATATAAACCCTCACCAGAGTCTTCATTATTTTTCTTTTTTAAACGCAATTCACCTGAAACTATTCCGTTTTTTTTATTTGATTGCATTGTTCTGAGAAGTTGTAATACCGCATCTTGTTTAAAAACTGAATTTGCATCTGTAGATAAAACATAATCAGATGTTATTGTAGGTTCCACCATATTATGTCCAGATGGTTTACCTTTTCTAGGTTTTTGAATGATTAATTTAATATTTTTATTTTTGTATTTTCTAACTATTTCGTTCGTACGATCAGTAGAATCATCAGAAATAATAATCATCTTGATTTTATCCTTTGGATAATCAAGGTTTAGAAAAGATTTAATTTTTTCTTCGATACTATTCTCTTCATTGTAAGCAGGACATAGAACTGTAATCGTTGGAAATTTTTTATTAATTATCACATCAACATTTTCTTTTTTATAAATCGTGGTAACATATAGAATTATCCCATAACCAAAAAGATGGTAAACCACAACCAATAGTGCACTAGACAAGAGATAGATCATTACTTGACTCCTAATATGTTTTTGTATAATAATTTATATTTTTTAACTGTTTTAACCCATAAGTGATCTTCTAGGAAATCCTTAAAATCAGAATCTTGCCTACTACTTCTATTATCAATCATTTTACTTAGCACTTCTGATAGTTGCTTTGAATCTGGCTTTGATACAAGTGCAATTTTAGAATTAGTTTGCTCTGCCAACCCACCAACATTGGTAACTACAATTGGCTTTGCATAGGAATAGAAAATGTAAGGCAAGCCACTTTGAGTAGCTTCTATGTATGGTAAAATACCACAATCACAATTTGCAACTTCAGTGAATAACTGCTCATCAGATAAAAAACCAACTGTAAAATCGAAATAATCTTCCAAACAATAATTGCTAATTATATTCTTTAACTTCTGTGCATAGAGATTACTACAATTGCCCTTTATAAGAAAAGTAACCTTCTTCTCACCTATTTCATTGATAAGCACATTTGCAGTTTCAATCAATAATTCAATACCTTTATACTTCTTAATTCCACCAGTAAAAAGAATCTTAAAATTTCTATTTGAAGTTGCTTTAACTATGTTGAATTCACTCATTTCTGTTTCATAACAGTTTCCATGTTCGATCATAGTTACATTCTCAAAGCCATTCTCCAGAAATTGTTTTTTTACAAAATCTGAGAGGCAAACAATTTTATCTACAGTAGCAAAAATTGTTTTCTCGAAAAGACGGGTTCTTTTTTGATTATGCTGAAGATAATTATGTTGCGTAAGAACAATCTTTATTCCCATAAGCTTGAACATTTTAATAAAAATTAAATCGAAAAGAGGAACTGATAACCAATTGTAATGAATAATATCAGCTTTATTCAAAGTCATTTGTATTAGAAGGAAGACATTATAGAATGGGTAGGTAAATAGCTTTACCACACGTCTAAAATTTTGATTTGGTATTGTATTTGCAAATTTAAAGAAAAGATAACTAACATCAATTCTATATCTTTTATCGTAATATTTAGAGCTAAAACGATTAATTGTAGATATGTATTGAACAGAAAAATCTGTCTCCTTTCCTAGCGTATCTACAAGTGGATAACTTATTTGAGGTGTATCGTTATTAGGATCAAGGTAGATTATTTTCATAATGAATTCACCAAATCTATAAGTTTCTTTTGCTCAATATCCCAACTAAAATTGCTTATATAGTTCAAATAATCTTCATCTCGGACCTTAAATTTCTCTGTGTAAAATTTATTAACAACTTTAGCAATATTTTTATAATCGGAAGAATCAAAAGTATAGCCAAGGTTATATTCATCTATAATTTTTTTCATCTCGGGAAAATTGCTTGCTAAAATTGGTTTTTGCGATTGAGTAATTTGAAAAAATTTATTTGGTAAACAGTAGTAATAACTTAGACAGATATTTTCAATTGGAACAATTCCAGCACCGCACTGACTAAAAGCATGCATCACCTCTTTTTGAGGGATAGGACCTGGCAAAGAGACCTTGTATCCCAAACCCAAATCATCTATCAAAGATATTAATTCATCACGGATTGCTCCATCACCGATGATTGTTAGGTGTAATCCATCTTTCCAAAATTTAGTACTTCTAATAATATTTTCCAAACCTCTCCCCTGAGTAATTGCACCAAGGTAAAGTATCTCAACATAATCATCTCTCTCTTTTCTTTTAGGCTTATCAATTCTTTCTGGTATATTCATCAGTAACATTGTTTTTTTCAGATTATATCTTTTCTTTAAAATATTTAGAATTTCTGAACCTACAGAGATTACTGCGTCAGCTTTGCTTATCGATATTTTCTCAACTTTATCTAAAATTTTAAATAGTTTTCTACTCTTCTGTAGATGATGGACTGAATCACTCCAAAGTTCATGCGAATCGTAGATAAATTTGACACCTCTTTTTTTGAAATATCGCCCGAAATAGATTGTAAAAACATCATTACAATAAACCAAATCAGGTTGATATTTATTAATTGCTTTAATTGTTTTTAAATAATATTCTATATATTTGAAGATTTGAATAAACGGATTTTTCGATAATTTTTTTGTTTTTAACTTAATCAGTTTAATAGGTATTTGATGAAATTCTTTTGGATATTCTTTTGTTTCGTCGTGTAATCCAAAAACCTTAACATCGTGTTTTTCAGATAGTGTTGAAGTTACACGCTCCACTCTTCCGTCCGAGAAAAAACTATTCATTACTACTATTGCTATTTTCAAATGCAAACCTCATTAACAATTCTTTCAATTTTCTTTGATTCGTTTTCCCAAGTATATTGGTGTCTTATCTTCTTAACATTATTCCTAAATCTAATTCGTTTCTTCTTATCTGCAATAATATTTGTAATAGCTTTCACAATTTCTGTTTTATCGTCTTGATTAACAACAAAACCAATTTCATTATTTATAATTAATTTTCTCAACTCAGGAAAATCACTCGCGATTATCGGAATCTCAGCCATAATGTATTCAAAAACCTTATTTGAAATTGTAGAGTAATGATTAATCCCACTATTTTGCAAAAGTTGAAATCCTACATCTGCTGATGATGTATACTTCATAATATCATTCATATCAACAGCATCTTTTATGAAAATTCTATTTGTACATTTTTTTTCAATAATGTAATTATATAAATCCTGTTTATCAGAGCCATTCCCCATAAATACCAATACAGCACCTTCGCATTCCGACATTGCGTCTACTAGCATAAATATACCACGCTCACGGCGAATCAATCCTTGATAAAGAAAAATTGTTTTATTATTGTTAATCCCAAATTCTTCCCTGAATAAATCTGTTTTATTAATATCAATATAATGATAGCAATTCATCACAACATTAATATCTTCAATCTTATATTTTTCCTCTAAATAATTCTTTCTATAATTTGTTGTTACAATAACTGCATCAGCTTTTTTTATTATTTGCTTTTCAATTTTTCTTAAGATTTTTTTCCCAATGAAAGTATAAGATGCAAAAGAATTACCTTCCGTAAATATTTCATGGCTATCATAAATGAGTTTTGCATTACAAATTTTTGCAGCAAAATATCCGACACCTAAAGTATTCAAATCATTTGCCCAAATAATTTTGGGATTGTTTATCAATGTAAAAATTAAACTTCCTACATTATAGAAAAAAGAATTTAAAAAAGCTATTATGGCTATTCGAAGTTTATTCTTTTTTATCATTGAAATAATCGGATTTCTCTTTTTAGAACTCTTTTTTAATTTTCCAATTTGCGGTAATTGTTTGGAATAAACAGATGAAAAAATTGGTATTCTTCTAATTTTATAAATGTTATTTTCTTTTGATATCAATTGACGATATGTTTTAAGAGCAATTATTTGCACTTCTTTATTACTTTTACTCAATGATAATGCTGTGTTATGCACTCGTCTATCGTTAATGAAATTATTTCTAACCAAAATCACAATCTTATTCATTTGAACCTCAATTTACGATAAACTAACTTTGATATTTTTCTGATGTCTTTATAGCCCACTAAACTTGTTAGTGGCATAATTGCGAAAGCAATTATTACAACTAATACTTTAACTAACGCACTTAAATCTAAATAATAACTGATTCCGATAATAATTAACAACACAGCAAAATGAACTATTACATTTATTATTTTATATTTAATGAAATAGCATTTCTGAGCGAAATTGTAAAGTATCACAGAATTCAATATAAAAGCAATTACACTTGCAATTGCTGCTCCCAACATTCCATATTTTGGAATGAGTAAAAAATTTAGAATAATATTCAATATTGCTGCTGAATAATTTGAAATTATTACATATTTTGTTTTTTTGGTCAAAATTACACCAACAGAAATAACTGTATAAAAACCGTGCAAAATCATTGAAAAGCTGAGAAGTGGTACAATCTTATATGCATCATAATATTCCGCATTTTGAGCAACAAGCATAATTATATCTTTAGCAAAAATAGTAAATATTAAGAACACGAATCCCGCGACAAAAACAAAGTAGTTTAATACTTTTTTATAGAGTTCCTTTGCATTAGGATTATTTTGATAAGAAAACATTAGGGTACCCCAAGATAACATAAATGGTGAAACCAATAACATCTTAATCAACATCGAAAATTTAGCTCCCAATGAGTAAAGACCTACTTGTGTCATAGCAATAGATTCCGGTAATAGTACCTTCAACATAAATCTATCTGTTAATGTAAGAACCCAAATTGCAATTGCCCCAATACCAAGTGGTACTCCTATTTTTACTACATCTTTAATGTATGCAAACGAGACCTTAAAATTGATTCCTTTTAAAATAATGGGTAAACTTATTATTACAATGAGCAATATTGACATCAAATTTACTTCCCGAACACCTACATAATTTCTTTTTAGATGAACTACAAACAAAATATTCATTAGAACATAAAAAATTATTTTTATAATAGATGAAATGACAAATATTACCGGTTTCTCTTCCGCTCGAAGATACGCTAATTCAAGATTATAAATACCTTCAAAAAAAGCTGAAAGAATTACAATCGTAAGTAAATACTGACTTCCATGATTACCAATAATTAATCGTGATAATGGATTGGCAAAAAAAAGTAATGGAACTATTATTATTGCTGAAAAAGCAAAATATACAGCATAAGTAGATGAAAATATTGTTTTACGATTCTCCAAATTATCTGTATTAAAATATACTCTAAACAATGATGAATTCATACCTAATAATAAAATAATTGTTAATAATGAGTTAGTAACATTACAAATTTGTAATACACCGTAATCAGCTGGAGTTAGATAAGATGTGTATAAAGGTATTAAAAAAAATGCAATCGCTTTTGTTGCAAAATTTCCAATTCCATAAACACTTGAATGTTTAACAATTTTTATTAATGCATTTTTCAATTTTGCACCAACTTATCATCACTTTTTTTTTGATAAAAATATATTGAGTTGATAATAGCAATTTGTGATACCCAAATAATATTAAGATGATATAGAACCAAAATTACACAAGCTAAGCCATTCACAAATTGTCCAAATATATTCGAGATAAAGATAATTGAAATAATTTTATATTCATCAGAACCATTATTAATAAGATAAGTCATTTGATAGATAAATATAACAAATATGGCTATAAATATTAGTATCCCGATAATTCCTAATTTCCACAATATAACAATATAACTATTATCAACAACATTTATAACAGGTTTATTTAAGTAAGGAGTTTCAACTTCATCTCCAACGCCAAGTCCAATAATTAGATCATCTTTAACTTTGTTTAATATTTCTAAATAAGATAAAATTCTAACCGCTATACTAAATGTTTCCAAACCTTCTTCATCTAATTCAGTTGTTCGAGCTTCCAAAATTTTATTAGACTTTACAATTGTGTTGAACATAAGAATAGATGAACCCGAAAAAGAAAGAATCATTAAAATAATTATGATTCGTGTAGCAATTCCTTTACCAGATTTAAATAGAAATATTAACACTAACACAAATAGTGAGACAAAAGTGGCAAGCCATAAAGATCTTTGCATAAATATAACAATTCCAATAACATATGTTAATGATAAGGTCATCAGAATTGATTTTTGGAAGATACTATTGTTTTTCTTAAAAATCAAAAGAGTAAGACTTGTCATCAAAGATAGAAGCAATAAATTTGCCTGCCTTGTAATAACTCGATCGGTATGTGTAATAAAAAAATAGTAGTAAATCATCTGCAAAAATATCACAAATCCCATTATAAGTATAAACTTTAGTAATTGTTTTATCAAATCATTATTAGCCCTATTTGGTTTAAAAACGTTTAATGTAAAATAAAAACCTATTGGATAATACAGATATTTTATTGATTCATCAAAAATGTATTGGCTTTTATAGCCCAATGCAATCCCTCGACCTATTTGAAAAACAAAATAAACTAAGAAAAATAGCCAGATAGAATTATAACTATTTTTCAGTTCCAAATTACTAACTAAACTAAACAACAGAACAGCTAAAATTGCGATTGCAATTTTTCCTTCCATAATGGGCAATAAATCATATCGATTCATCTGGGGAAAAAACCAGAATAATGATAATAATATTAAGAAAAAATAATTTTTTCTAATAGTTGCAATTCCAATTAATCCAATAAAAAAAAGCGTAATTGATAAAGAATAAATTTTTAAATTTAATTGGCTAAATAAAATTGCAACAATTGTTAATATTAATCCTAAGAAATAATAGTTCTTAGATTTCATAGTTATTTATTAAGTAATCGTTTTTTTATCTCGATAAATTTATTTTGTTTAGAATTAATTAGAAGATAACTTTTAATAGCTTCTAAAATAATCACATAACTTGATGAGATAATAATTGCCATAATAAAAGCAAGGATGCACATTAATCCCCTACTAGGAAAAGATCTTTTGCCAGCAGGAATTGCTTTATCAATTATTTGAATAGATGGAGTATCTTTCAATTCACTCAATTTTGCAAACTCATATTGAGGATACAAAGTTTTATAAATTTGCTGTTGAATTTGGAATTTGAATTTAAGTCCATAATAATCTGTTGTTAACTGAGGAAAAATATCTAAATTAATATAGTATTGGGGTAAATCCTCTGATTTTTCAAATAATGTAATTTGCTCTTGTAAAATAGATTTTTCGGTTAACGCTTTCAATAAAATTTTATTATCTTCATCATAAAATTTCTGCAAATATTCTACTTCAATTTCTTTTTCTTTGTATTTAACAATTAATTCTGCATAAAAATTTAGTTGTTTTTGCACTTGTGTATCAATGCTTAACACATTATTTTCAGTTTCAAAATTCTGCAAATCATCTCTTAATTTTGAAATATCTACCTCAAGTTCATTAATTCTATTTTCGAGAAATATACGATTTTCCTTGCTTTTTGTAAGTCTCTCTTCTCTATTAAATCTATCTAATTCTGAAGTAATATAGTTAGCAATATTTGCAGACAAAAATTTATCATCCGTAATCACCTTAATGGTAATTGTGCCTTTTACGAGATTTTCATCTATAGTTATAATTTTTTCTCGAAGAGCTTTCACAGCTAAGAAATTTGCCAATAATAGTTTTTCATCTTTTAATTCCAAATAACTAAGTAAATCAAATTCTTTAATTATTTTTTCTAAGAAAGTTCTACTTTCAATAATAGGAATTACATCCTTACTTGAATTTCCATGTTTTAAAAAGGAAGATGATAATTGGCCGATAATTGCATTTTCTACACTAAAATCACTCTCGTGGGAAATAGGAATTATTACCGTTTTCGATTCCCATGTTTGAGTCACTAACAAACTATAGGTTACAATTAAAATTGAAACAATCAAAGTGGTGAAAAATATAAACTTCTTATGCTTTGCCAAAACCAAGAGCACATCTAATATATCAATTTGTTTATTTTCCATAAATTATCCTTATCTAAACTCTATTTTGTTCATAATTTTCAACTCTTTATTGCACGATATTTTCTATGACTATAATTGTTGTTGCAATTCCAACTATTACTTGCATCACATCTTTGGTAATTTCCAAATAATTGTAATCTTTCTTTTCAGGAATAAATATCATATCGCCGACCTCAATAATATCTTTTTTATTAGGCTTTAACCACTCTCCCGTAGATGATTTGATAACTCTAATTTTTCCTTTCCTTGCTTTCCAGGCAAAACCAGCAGCTTCTTCAATCGCATAAAGATCGAATGGGTTAACTATACTTTCTACTCCTTCGC
>CAYQOZ010000052.1:0-11079 GCA_964419355.1 uncultured Candidatus Cloacimonadota bacterium
AAATGTCGATAGCAGAAAAAATTATAGAGCTTAAACAAAAAAAAGAAAAAGCTCGCCTTGGTGGTGGTGAAAAGAGGATCAAAATGCAACATGCAAAAGGAAAATTTACAGCTCGAGAGCGTTTAGAACTTCTTCTTGATAAGGATAGTTTTGAAGAATTCGATATGTTTATTACCCATAAAAGCACAAATTTTGGGATGGAAAAAAATAAACCATTAGGTGATGGGGTGGTAACTGGAAGTGGAACAATTAATGGAAAACTTATTTATGTTTATGCTCAAGATTTCACTATTATGGGTGGTTCTCTTTCCAAAACACATTCTCAAAAAATTGTAAAAATAATGGAAATGGCAACCAAAATGGGTGCACCAATTATCGGATTAAATGATTCTGGTGGTGCTAGAGTTCAAGAAGGCGTAGAAGCTCTTGCTGGTTTTGCTGATATATTTTTGCGTAATGTAATGGCATCGGGCGTTGTGCCTCAAATATCTGCTATTATGGGACCTTGTGCCGGTGGTGCGGTCTATTCGCCTGCAATTACAGATTTTGTGATTATGAATAGACAGACAAGTTATATGTTTGTAACGGGACCAAAAGTGGTAAAAACAGTTCTAAATGAAGAGATAACAACCGATGATTTGGGCGGACCAATGGTTCATGCAAAAAAGAGCGGTGTTGCTCATTTTATTACAGAGAACGAGGAAGAAACTCTTGAACTTATCCGAAATTTGATGGGATATTTGCCTTCAAATAATCTACAGGATCCTCCCACAAAAGCTACCACTGACCCAATTGATAGAAAATGTGAAGAGTTGAATAGTATTATTCCAGACGATTCACACAAACCGTATAATGTAGAAAATGTTATTGCTAATATTGTGGATGAAAGTGAATTTTTGGAAGTTGCCAGAAATTTTGCACAAAATATTATTGTTGGTTTTGCCAGAATGAATGGGAAAAGTGTGGGAATTGTAGCAAATCAACCAGAAATTATGGCAGGAGTTTTGGATATAAATGCTTCATTAAAAGCAGCAAGATTTATCCGATTTTGTGATGCTTTCAATATTCCACTAATTGTGTTGGAGGATGTTCCAGGATTTTTGCCAGGCAGTAATCAAGAGCATAATGGTATAATAAAACATGGCGCTAAGCTTCTTTATGCATTTGCAGAAGCAACCGTTCCAAAAATTACAATTATTATGAGAAAAGCTTACGGAGGTGCATATTGTGTAATGAATAGTCGTCATATGAGAGCAGATGCAGTTTATGCTTGGCCATCGGCAGAAATTGCTGTGATGGGACCCAAAGGAGCGGTAGAAATAATTTTCCGCAAAGCGGCTAAAGATACTAAAGACGAGAAAAAATTTCTAACAGAAAAAGAAGATGAATATCGAAATAAATTTACGAATCCTTACAAAGCGGCAGAGTTAGGGTATGTTGACGATATTATTGAGCCATCTCATACAAGATTTCGCATAATTCGTGCTTTGGAAATGTTAGCAACCAAAAAAGATACCAATCCGCCCAAAAAACACGGAAATATTCCACTCTAATTTAAGGAGCTTTCAATGAAAAAATTATTTATAATTATTTTTCTATTAGTTATGATTGGTGTATTTGCTGAAGAAATCTCTCCCAAAATGACGATTTTAGAAATATCGAAAAAATCTGATATTCCTCCCAAAAAACTAAAATTGATTTTAGGAATTGAACAATCTATTTCCAATCAAACACAATTAAGCACACTCAAAATCACTCAAGAAAAAATAAATTTGGAGATAAAAAAATTTCAAAAAGAGAAGAGAAATTTCTACCAATCAATCGTAATGATTGGAATGGTTATTGTGTTTGCCAGCTTACTCTTGGTTGGAATTATAATTGGACAGCTCAAGAGACTTCAAAAACCAATGCGGTCTCCAATTAAAAAAATTTCTGTTCCTCAAAATATTGAGGGTGGTGAAATTATCGCTATTACAGTGGCTATATTCCTACACGAAAACGAAGCGGAAGAGCAAAATAAAATGATATTAACGCTTGATAATCAACTTCATAATGTGTGGTCTGCCGGCAAAGAAAACGATATGCCAAACCGTAAATTCTTTTTGCACAAGAATAGATAAAAAAGAGGGAATAATGAAAAAATACAAATTTAAGATTAACAACGACAAATACGAAGCTAAAATATTGGAATATAAGAACGAAATGGTTTTAGTGGAAGTGAATGGTGAGAGATATCAAGTCGATATCGAAATGGAAAAGAGAGCAAAAAAAAAATTGGTGCGAGCACAGAAATCTGAATCACCAGCGGTTGTGAAAACTACCCCCAAAGTTGTTACGCAAGTTAGTGCCGGTGCCGTTGTGGCACCGATTCCCGGACTTGTTCTCAAAGTGTTGGTCAAAAATGGCGATGTTGTCGAAGTTGGCCAAACGGTTATTATTTTGGAAGCGATGAAGATGGAGTCGGAAATTCATACAGATCGTGCCGGGAAAGTGAACAATATCTTAGTGAAAGAGGGCGAAAATATTCAGGAAGGACAAGCAATAATTGAAGTTGGAGAATAAATTATGAGCGAAGTTATTAATTTTTATAGCACGACAGGAATCGCCCAAATGGAACTCAAATTTATAATAATGATTTTATTTGGACTTATCTTTGTCTATTTAGGAATTGCCAAGAACTACGAACCACTCTTGTTGGTTCCCATAGGTTTTGGAATTATTTTGGGAAATCTTCCTGGAACATTGGGAGTTTACTATCCGAACTCGGTAATGAACCTATTATATTATGGAGTTAAGAGCGGTATTTATCCACCGTTAATCTTTTTAGGAATTGGAGCGATGACCGATTTTTCCACCCTTATTTCAAATCCAAAATTGATATTATTGGGTGCGGCGGCACAATTTGGAATTTTTGCTACATTTATTGGTTCAATCTATTTAGGCTTTGGTATTACCGAAGCGGGAGCAATAGGTATTATTGGCGGAGCAGACGGACCTACTTCAATTTTTCTTTCATCACAATTGGCACCGCATTTAGTTGGGCCTATCGCAATTGCGGCTTACTCATACATGGCTTTAGTGCCGGTAATTCAGCCGCCCATTATTAAGCTGTTAACAAGCAAAAAAGAGCGACTCATTAAAATGAAACCACCACGATTAGTTTCCAAAAGAGAAAAAATAATATTCCCAATTGTTGGAGCACTTATTACAATTTTAATTGCTCCAGGAGCATCGGTTCTTCTTGGAATGTTATTTTTTGGAAATCTCTTAAAGGAGAGTGGAGTAACAGAACGATTGGCAAACTCTTCTAGAAATGCCCTAATTGATATTGTAACAGTTTTGCTGGGAATAACCGTTGGTGCCAGCACGCAGGCGGATGTTTTTTTGCGTATTGAATCGGTGAAGATATTTGGATTAGGAGCATTTTCATTTATGATTGCTACCGCAACCGGTTTACTTTTTGCTAAATTAATGAATGTGTTTCTCAAAGAAAAAATAAATCCAATGATTGGTGCGGCGGGTGTATCAGCTGTTCCAGATAGTGCCAGAGTTGTACATCATGTTGGGCAAAAAATAGATAAGACAAATTTCCTATTAATGCATGCGATGGCTCCAAATGTTGCTGGAGTAATTGGCTCTGCGGTTGCGGCTGGTGTGCTTTTGGGGATTTTAGGAAATTAGTAAACAGATTGCTTTTTGCTCAATCTAAAAAATGAAATCAGAAAACAAAATAGAATTTTCAAAACTATGTAACAGATTGTTTTTCTTAAGGTTACAAAAATAATTCTTGACAGATAAAGGTAGCATCAAAAAAGAGTGAATCGAAGATAAATTAAAAAAGGAGATGACATTATGACAAAAGCAGATTTAGTGAGAATTGTGTCGGATGAGACAGGAATAGTTAGAAAAGATGTTGCCTTGGCAATTGATGCTTATTTGGAAGCTGTAAAAGATGCGATGAGGGGCGGAGCACATATTGAACTTAGGGGCTTTGGAACCTATAAACTCAAAAAACGCAAACAAAGAATTGGTAGAAATCCAAAAACAGAAGATGAAGTAATTGTTCCAGAAAGAATTGTTCCAACTTTCAAATTTTCAAGAGGATTCAAAAAGGATGTAAACAAAGCAAATAAGGATATGTTAGAATAGAGGTGCTAAATGCCAAGTGGAAAAAAGAGAAAACGAAAGAAAATCACAAAACATAAAAGAAAGAAAAGACAACGCAAGAATCGTCATAAAAAGAAAGGTAAATAGATAAATTTGTAAGCCACTCGATTTGAGTGGCTTTTTTATTTTTCGTTTAAAACTAAAATTCCGTTTTCACGCAACAATTTAGTAGCTATTCCTGATCCACTTTTTAAGCTACCACTAAACGTTCCATCGTAAATTTTACTTACTCCGCAAGAGGGAGAATTTTCTTTAAGAATAGCTTTTTTACACTTTACCAATTTGGCAATTTTCAAAGTTTCTTCTGCACCTTTTTGGAATTGTCTGCTCACATCATCACCATTTTTGCTGAAAATTTTATTGCCAATTATTTCTGCTGGAATGCGTGGCGTAGAAAGTCCACCAAGCTGTTCCGGGCAGACTGGAATTGCTTTTCCGCTTTCTACTAATTTCGCAATTTTTTCATTAAAATTATTTTTGCCATCATATTTGCAATTTATGCCGACAAGGCAAGCACTGACGAGAATCATAATTTATCTTTTAATTCAGAGAGATAATTTATTGCCTGTAGAGGTGTGAGATTATTCAAATTAACCTCTTTTATCTCTTTCAAAATTTGGTCTTTTTTGTCAGATTTTTCGATAATCGCATCGAAAATATCCATTTGAGAAGCATTGGAAGCAAGCAGTTTTTTGGCGTTTGCGGAAAGACCTTGCGGGCTAATTTCGTGCTCTTCTAAATTTTGCAAAATTTGTTTGGCACGCTTAATAACTTTTTGTGGAACACCGGCTAATCTCGCCACTTGAATTCCATAACTTTGGTCTGCACTACCACGTTCAATTTTTCGCAAGAAAATAATTTCATCATTCCACTCTTTCACTACAATATTGAAATTTTTTACTTTTGGAAGGATATTTTCCAATTCAGTGAGTTCGTGATAATGAGTAGCGAAGAAAGTGGTGGCAGAAATTTTGGCAGTATTGTGAATATATTCCACAATCGACCAAGCAAGACTTAATCCATCAAAAGTGCTTGTTCCTCGTCCAATTTCATCAAGTAAAATCAAAGATTTTGAAGTTGCGGAATTAAGAATATTAGCCGTTTCAATCATCTCTACTAAAAATGTACTTTGTCCCATTGCCAAATTATCGGAAGCTCCAACTCTCGTAAAAATTTTATCAAAAATTGGGATATTAGCAGATTTCGCCGGAACAAAACTTCCCATTTGTGCCATAATTGCAATCAATCCAATTTGTCGCAAATAGGTAGATTTTCCTGCCATATTAGGGCCAGTAATTAAGGCTATTAGCGTGTCTTCGTGGTTCATTTCTACGTCATTGGGAATAAATTCTTCGTCATTCAGCAAAGTTTCAATAACGGGATGTCTGCTCTCTTTTATATCGACAATATGTTCTTCATTGAAAAAGGGTTTTGTATAATTTCGACTATAAGCAATATAAGCAAAGGTTGCCAGTACATCTATATTTGCTAACACTTCCACATAAATTTGCATCTTCTCAACTTTCTGGAAAAGCACTTCTCTAATTTCTAAAAATAGTTCATATTCCAGATTTTTGATGCGTTCTTCCGCACCCAAAACTTTTGCCTCATATTCCTTCAATTCAGGGCTGATATAACGCTCGGAATTTACCAAAGTTTGTTTGCGAATATAATATTCAGGGACTTTATCTTTATGGGTTTTAGTTACTTCCAAATAATAGCCAAAAACCTTGTTATAGCTTACTTTTAACGAGGAAATACCAGTCTTTTCTTTCTCCTCTTTTTCCAATCTGGCAATCCAGCTTTTACCGTTTTTGCTCACCTCTCGCAACTCATCTAAATCATTGTTATACCCATTTTTAATAATATTGCCATCCGTGATTTGGAATGGTGGTGTGTGGCAAATTGAATTTTCTATCAATTTGAGAATTTCGGAATAATCTTCTATTTGATTATTGATTTTTTTTATGAGTGGATTCTGAAAATTGGACAAAATTTTCAAAATCAGAGGTGCGGTTTCTAAATAATTTTGCAGGGCAATCATGTCTCGCGGGTTTACTCTTTTTGATCCAATTTTACTGATAATTCTACTCAAATCTCCAATTGATTTTAGAATTTTTCTCAAATCAGAAGTTATGGAAAATTCTTCAATAAAACTTTCCACAGCATTCAGGCGAAACTCGATATTTTCTTTATTAATCAAAGGTCTCAGCATCCAATCATTTAATTTTCTGCCACCCATCGGTGTTTGCGTTTTATCTAAAATTGTGAATAGAGTTCCAAAATTAGTTCCATATCGAATTGATTTTGTAAGTTCCAGATTTCGTCGAGAAATTTCGTCCAATTGTAGATAATTTTCTAGTGAATAATATTGCAAATTAGTGATATGTTTTAGTTCCTGATTTTTGAGTGATTTGATATAAGATAAAGTGATACCAGCAGCGGTTGTTCCCAATGTTTTGTGCTTTGTGCCAAAGCCATCCAAAGTTGTAGTTTTAAAGTGTTTTTTTAGGATTTTTTTTGCCTCTTCTGGATCGAAAAACCAACTTTCAAAAATGGTAATAGTTGGCTCGTAATCAAGCTCTATCTTTTCAAGAAACTTTTTATTTTCTGAGGAATCTACAATAATTTCAGCTGGTTTTCTGTTCTGAATTTCATTGCGAAGATTTTTATTTGTAACTTCCGTAAATAGAAAATCACCAGTAGAAATATCGATGATAGAAAAACCAAATTTGTCACTCTTTTCATTCCGAAAAACCGCTGCCAAAAAATTATGAGCTTCAGAGCTGATAAGATTTCCATCAATAATTGATCCCGGAGTGATAATATCGACAATTCCCCTTTTAACGAGTCCATCAGCTTTTTTGGGATCTTCCAGCTGTTCACAGATAACTACCTTATTTCCATTTTTAACAAGTTTATCCAAATAATTATTCAAAGCGTGATACGGAAAACCAGCGAGCGGAATGGGATTATCTGCTCTTTTATCGCGAGCCGTAAGGGTGATTCCCAAAATTTTGGAAGCCTGAACGGCGTCATCAAAAAAAGTTTCGTAAAAATCACCCATTCGAAAGAGTAATATTTTATCGGGATGTTTCTCTTTTATTTCGAGAAATTGTTTCAGCATTGGAGTCAGTTTATTATTTTTCATAATTTTTTAGTAACGCTTCAAAATAAATGAATCAATATTTTCTTCTTTTAATTTTCGGGAAACTTTCTTCAATTTTGCGTCATTATTAAATGGTCCAACTGCAACCACATAGAACTTCTTATTGTCCTTGTTCTTGATAAAAAGAATAACCTTGAAACCAAAATCTAAAATTCTTTTTTTGAGGTGCTCAGCATTCTCATTTGAGCTAAAAGCTCCAACTTGAAGATAGATTTTCATCTCCTTTTCAGTATCAACTTTGATGTGTTTTTTATCTTTCAATTTTTCCAATTTTAGAGAGTCAGGATTTTCCGTTTTGGTAATTTCAGCAATTCTTTCTTCGGCTTTGTAACTCATCGGAGTGTAAGCAAAATCTTGTTTTACTTTTTTGTAACAAATTAAAGCCTGTTCAAATTTTCCCATTTTCTCATTACAGAACCCAATTTTATAGTGCAAAAGCGAAATATTATTACTAATATATTTGGATTTACGCAAAGCTTCCAAAGTATTCAAAGAGCGCTTAAACATTTTTTGTTCGATATAACTTTCCGCAATCAAGAAGTAAGCAACCTCAATCTTGCCAATATCTTTTGCTTCGGTAATAAATTTTTGGGCAGAAATTATTGCCTGATGAAATTTTTTTGTCTCCAAATATGATTTTGCCAGCCAATAATATTTCTCGTGAATTTCGGAATTGTTAATTTTTTCTAAATATTGAATTGATTTTTCATAATTACGATTTAAAATTTCCAATTTTGCAAGTTCCAAAAATGCCAATTCGCCTTTTTTATTTTGGAAATTTTCTTGAGCAAATTCTAAATATGAATCTTGGAAGTCCTTTGTTTTGGAATTAATCTGAGCAATATCTATTCCGTAAAGTGAAGTAAATAAAAGCGTTAAAAATAAAAAATATTTTATCATTTTTTTTTCCTGACAATTCCAAATTTTGAGATTTTCTTCCCAATCTGAATTTTTATAATTGTATTTGGTTTGGAAAAAGGAATTTTTTCATCGTTTTCGTCTAAAATAGATTCTATTTTTATATTCAAATCTTCCTCTATTTTTGGGAAAATAATTTCGATTTCCTCTCCAATTTCAAATTTTGCCCGCACCGAAATATAAGCAAATTGATTGTCGGATTTTATGATTTCACCAATAAATTGATAATCGCGAATGTAGGCAGAAGACCCATAATGCTGAGTGTTTTCGGAACTAAAACTATGAAAAAATCCTTCTGTATAATGGCGATGACTAATTTTATTTAGCTCATTTTTGATGGAATTTATTTTTCCCAAATTTTGATTTTTCAAAAGCGAAAGGGCTTTTTTGTAGGCGCGCGTTACATTGGCAACATAATATAAACTTTTCATTCTGCCCTCAATCTTGATGCTGTCGATTCCTGCTTCAATAATTTTGGGAAGCTGGTCAATTAGGCACAAATCTTTGGAATTTAGAATGTAAGTTCCATATTTATCCTCTTCAATTGGAAATGATGCATCGGGGCGAGTTCTCTCCAAAAGCTGATACTCCCATCGGCAAGGTTGCGTGCAATTTCCTCGATTTGCATCGCGCCCATTTAGGAATGAACTCAATAAACAGCGTCCAGAATACGCCATACACATTGCACCATGCACGAAAATTTCTAACTCAATATTAGGAACTTTCTCTCTAATTTTTTTAATTTCAGCAACAGTAAGTTCGCGTGCCAAAATTATTCTTTTTGCACCCTGATTTTGCCAGAATTCTACCGATTTCCAAGAAGTTACATTTGCTTGTGTGCTGATGTGGATTGGGATATTTGGAGCAAATTTTTTAGCAAGTTGAAAAACTCCGGGATCTGAAATTATGAGAGCATCTACGCAAATCTCATTAAGAAATTTTAGATAAGAAGAGAGTTGAGCAATATTAGAATTATGTGCAAAAATATTTACCGTAATGTAGAGTTTTGCTCTATTTTGATGACAAAATTCTACTGCTTTTATCAATTCATCATTGCTGAAATTTATGCTCTTTGCTCGTAACCCAAAATATTTGCCGCTGGCGTAAATTGCATTTGCTCCATAATAAATTGCATATTTAAGTTTTTCCAAATTCCCAGCAGGAGATAGTATTTCCATATTTATGGTGTCTAAAATTTATTTACTCATAATTTTGAGAAATTCGTCATTATTTTCGGTAACACTCATTTTATTTTTGAGCATTTCAATGCCTTTGAGTGGGCTGATGCCTTTGAGAAATTGGCGTAAAACAAACATTCTTTGCACTTCTGCTTTTGTCATCAACAGCTCTTCTCTACGCGTGCCTGACTTTACTAAATCTACAGCAGGATACATACGCAAATCGCTAATAGAACGATCGAGAACCAACTCCATATTGCCGGTTCCTTTGAATTCTTCAAAAATAACTTGATCCATTCTGCTGCCAGTATCTACTAAAGCAGTAGCAATAATTGTGAGGCTTCCAGATTCCAAGGTATTACGCGCAGCACCGAAGAATTTTTTGGGACGATGTAACGAGCCAGCATCAAGACCACCAGAAAGAACTCTACCACTCGGCGGTTGAGCCATATTGTAGGCTCTGGCAAGACGAGTAATGCTATCCAACATAATTACAACATCTTTTCCCATTTCCACCATTCTTTTTGCTTTTTCGATTACCATCTCAGCAACCTGGATATGATTACGAGGTTGCTCATCGAAAGTAGAGCTTACTACTTCGGAATTTTCTGGAATGAGAATTTTCTTCATTTCTGTAACCTCTTCCGGACGCTCATCAACCAGCAACACAATTAAATATACCTCTTTATGATTCGTTAAAATTGCATTGGCAATATTTTGCATTAATACTGTTTTACCAGTTCGTGGTGCCGCCACAATAACACCTCTCTGTCCTTTTCCAATCGGGGTGAAAAGATCAATGATTCTGGTGGACATATTATCTTTATCCGTTTCCAGATTCAAGCGTTCTTCTGGATAATATGGTGTCAGTTTTTCAAAATTTGTGGTAGCACGAATGCTTCTTGGTTTTACGAAATTAATGGAATCTACTCTAATTAATGCGAAATATTTTTCATCATCTTTTGGTGCTCTTGCTGGACCGGAAACAACATTTCCCTTCTTCATTCCAAAAAGTTTTATTTGAGAACTGGAAACATAGATATCACTTCTGCCGTGGGTATAATTGTTTTTTGAAAATCGGATAAATCCATATCCATCATCAACTGTTTCTAAACATCCAGAAACAAATGCCAGCCCCTCTTGGGCTGCTTTAAATTCAAATATTTTATGGATTAGATTGACTTTATTTAAGTCTTTAAAATCTTCCATTTCCATCTCTTTCGCAATTTTCGTCAGCTCTTTGATGGTTAAATCAAATAGATTCAGGTTATTTTCATTTTTTTTTGCCATATTAGCTCCTTTTAAATTGTTATTTAGGTATTCTTTCACTTTGTAATATCTATGCTAAATCCACTAAAACATCTTAGCATTTTTTAACGAATGCACCACAGGTAACGATATTTTTCAATGCCTATTTGTCAAATTAAAAAATCTACTAATTACTCAAAAATCTGCAAGGTAAACTATAAGTATCTTTACTTGTAAAACATCTCTCCACCGAAGAGGAAAAATGTTTCTGGGTTTATTTAACTAAAACCATTTTCTTTGTATCAACAGCTTTGCCATCGACAATAAGTTTGTAGAAGTAAACACCTGATGAAAGCTTATCTGCTGAATAGTTTACCTGATTACTTCCTAATTCATAAT
>CAYQOZ010000053.1:0-11011 GCA_964419355.1 uncultured Candidatus Cloacimonadota bacterium
TACAAATGGTAAATTTATTTGCATTCTCGCCTTTTCAAACACGGAAGGCAGTTCCATTTCCAAAAATACCCTAAACGGCAATTTTTCATATAAATTTACTTAGAAGAAATTGCTTCAGCGATAAGTGGAGAAATTAATTTAAGGATTTTGTGTCAAGTAAGAATTTAGGAGCAAAAAAATATTGTTACAGATAAAGGTTAATAAGGAATAAACTTACATTTGCAAAATCACTCAAACCCCAAAGCTAAATATTTTTTGATTTGTCAAATCGTCAAATTCAATCAATCTTGATACTTTCCCTGGTTGTGCCCAATTACAAGTCCCTTCCATTCGATGAGACTTTAAATACATTTCAATAATTGGGCTTTTCAATTTTGCTAAAATACTAATTGCAAATGATTTGTCAGATAGTGGGATATAGGCATGCATCGCTTGATTTCCTTGCCAAAAGGAACCGTTTTCGGAATAATAAATTTTTGGATTATATTTTTTTTTCCCATAAGATTCCCAGCAGATTTTAATTGGTTTAAAACTGTATGAACCTACACCCAGCAAAGCCCACCAAAAACCTTTTTTAATCCAAGATTGAATAAATACGCCTTTTCGTTTCGTTAAGATGTCTTTGTTCGTAAGAATATATTCATATAAAAATTTGTGTTTTTTTATTGAATTTAAAGTGATAGGTTTCCCTGATATAGTATCGTGAAGAATAAGAATCCATTTTTCAGGAACGGGATGGTGTTGAATAAAATTATTTTTTGCAATCAAAGGAAACAAAAACTGTTGGGGTAAAATGGCAGAAATTTGTTTATTACTAACTTTTGCTAATGAATCATCAATTTTTTCAAGTTTATCAAAAATAAAAACAGAATTTGCACCACAACTATTTACACCCTGTCTTGGCTTTGAGGATTTAGGCAATTGTATTTTCTTAAAATTAGAAATACTATCTAACTCATCTCTTTCTTGAAAAATTGTTAATGGATCAGTTTCATTAAACACAGGTTTAGCAAAATAATGTTTAAACTCGTTCTTTTCAAAAACAAAATAATTCATTGGAAATTTTTGATGACTATCTCGAATAAATTGTGTCATGCAATATCGGGTTGAAACATTATCAAAAATTTTATTATCAGCAAAATCGTAAATTTCTTTTGCAAAGAAAGGAACATCGAATATTGAATATTCTCTAAAAGATTGATGTGCACCATCGTTTAAAAAGATTGAAAGTGGAACAAAAAAAAATGCTTCTCCATTTTGTTTTAAGTTATCTTTGATTGCTTTAGAAATAATGAGTGCTGCTATGTCGATTCGTGCGCTACCTAACAACAATTTTTGGGAATTGGAAATGAGATCATATTCAAAGAATAATGGTTTAATTTTTTCTTTATATAACGTTGGCAAATTATTAAAATTCATCCAAGGTGGATTTCCAACAATCACATCTGCCTGTATTTCTTTTTGACAGAAAAGAATATCATCGTTTGTAAAATTACCTTTTGGAAACGAAATATCATACTTTCTTTTAATCTTATCAAAAAAACGTTTAACAAATAGTGGCTCTTTTTCATTTCCAAAAAGATTGCCTATTAAAGAATCAACCTCTTTATTTTTTTCCTCTACTGCTCTTTGGATAAATACTTCTAAAAACACACCTTCACCTGCTGTTGGGTCAAAGATAACAGCACCATTTAACCACTTTTCATACAAGTTGTACTTATTTACAACCCATTTTGCCCATTGCAAAGGAGTGAAAAACGCACCAATCGGTTTATCTGATGAATTTGAATTCTTCATAGTTTCCATTTTTAAATGCTTGCATAGATTTGATTCTTTTATGAGCATCAACACTAACCCGCTTATAGTGTATTATGGCAAGATCTGTGAAAATGTCAAGAAAATTGTTTAACGATCTATCCCATTCAAGTTCATCCCAAATTTGATTAAGAGAATAGTTTAGTCGCACTTGACCTGTTCCCAAATTCTCAATGCGATAACAGTTTTCAGGTAATATGTGAAAAGGAGCAATGCTTATGTATTCGATGTCCCTACCTCCGTTGTTTTCAGTCGTTTGATTATGACCAAATTCAACAATCATAAAAACACCTTTATCATTTGCTAAAAATTTAAGCAAATTTCCAACGGCACAAACGCCACCGTCAGAATATCTAGTTTTATCTAAATCTTTGGTTTTTATGTCAAAACCAAACAAATTATTTTTTACTCTACACCCAAAATCAAAAATAGTTCTTCTGCCTGGAATATCTATAAATTCGCAGCCAAGATTATCGCAAATATCTTGCCAATTTATTGTAATTCTTTTTTCAATCATTGCACCGAATGCTCTTGAATCCTCTCTCGATGTGATACCTGAACGATAATCAGCAAATAGCTTTTCGATTTCAATCTCTACTTTGTTTGAAACATTTTTTATATTCATTGTTTATCCTTATCTAATTTCTTTTAAATCGTGCCGTAGCCAAGGATTATCTTGCAAAATAAACGTCAAGCAAAAAAATAAACATTGCAAAAAAAGGCAGTTAAATATTTTCGTTTTCAGAAATTAAGATAGAAAAAAATAGAGGTTTAAATTTTGAAAACTTATGTAATGGAATCGATGCCAGAATTATTTTGGCAAAAAATTGAAGATAGTAATTGGCAAAGATATTTTGTCGAAAATAAAGAAGATGCAGAAATCGTTATTATTCGCACCAAAACGAAATTTAATAAAAATTTATTTGATGAATTTCCAAAATTAAAAGTGATAATTCGAGCCGGCTCGGGCATTGATAATATTGATTTGAATGAAGCTAAAAACAGAAATATAATAATTTACAATACACCAAATGCCAATACGCAAGCGGCTTTTGAACACACTTTATCGTTCATTTTAGCACTCATTAAACGGCATGAGATTAGTAAAATGGCAGTAATAAATAACACTTGGAAAACCGAACTTTCGCATAATTTGGAGATTTCCGATTTGCGAGTTTTGGTGGTGGGGGTGGGTCGCGTTGGCACGAAAGTTGCCAAAACTTTGCACTATTTAGGAGCATCGGTAAAAGGCGTAGATCCGTATCTTTCAAAGGCTGAATGGCAAGAAAAAAATATTGAGAAAATAACTTATCCAGATGGTTTGAAGTGGTGCAATTTGCTAACTTTTCACTGTCCACTTTCCGCTGAAACTCACGATTATTTCTCTTTCCGAACTTTGAATTTACTACAAAATCCTATCTGGATTGTCAATACTGCACGTGGTGCAATTGTGAATGAAAACACAATTTTAGAAGGTTTGAAAAATGAGAAATTGCTCGGGGTAGCTCTTGATGTTTTTGAAAAAGAACCTTGGAATTCACAAGATTTTGCCAAACTACAAAATGTAATTTTATCACCGCATTCTGGTTCATTCACTCAAAAAGCAAAGATGAGATTATCGGTAGAAACTTTGAAAATTTGGGCTAAATTTGTTTTCTAAAAAAGAAAAAGGATGTTGTAGAGAATTACTCTCTACCTCACCCTTTTATTTTCGTGGAATTAAAGCTTATAATGTAATCGCCTCAACAGGACAAGAATCGAGACATGCACCACAATCAACGCACTTATCGTCTTCCACTACAGCCTTATCATCCACCATTGAGAGGGCTTCTGTTGGACATGTGTCGATACAAGCTGAACATCCAACGCAAAGTTCTTTATCAATTTTTACTGCCATTTTACTACACTCCTTTTTTTATTTTTGTGCTAATTTTAAAAGTCCAATTTTTATTTCAAGCTTTTTTTTGAAAACCAAAAAAATCACAAGCATTATCGAAAGAAAATTCGGCAATTTTATTGGGAGAAATTCTCTTTATATCGGCAATTTTTTCGATGATATATCTTAAATTTAAGGGTGAATTTCGTTTTCCTCTTTTTGGATGCGGAGATAAATAAGGCGAATCTGTTTCAATAAAAAATTTATTGTTTGGAATCATTCGCACCACATTTTCAAGTTGGGATTTTTTATATGTTACAACGCCCGTAAACGAGATGAAATATCCCGCATTCAAAACTTTTTCGGCAAATATTTCATCTCCCGAAAAACAGTGAAATACCACTTTTTTGGGACTGTATTCTGCAAGAATTTGAAAAATATCTTCGTGAGCATCACGATCGTGAATAATTATCGGGAGCTTCAAATCAAGGGCAATTTCAAGCTGTTTTCGCAAAGCATTTTTCTGCACATCTTTTGGTGATAAGTTACGGTAATAATCGAGTCCAATTTCACCAATTGCCACCACTTCGGGATGTACTGCTATTTTTCGGATAAATTCGGCATCGAAATCTTTGGCATCGTGAGGATGAAAACCAACCGAAGCTGATATCTTTTTATATTTTTGGGCAAGCTTTATGCTCTCTTCAGAAGTTTTTTTATCAACTCCAACATTGATAATTCTCTCAATTCCATTTGCAAAGCATTTTTTCAAAAGTAAATCGCGGTCATTATCGAATTGGGGAAAATTAAGATGAGCATGAGTTTCGAATATTTTCATTTTATCCTCTAATTTTTTGTATACAAAATCATCATAATTAAATCAATTTTATTCTCTTTGTTTAGCAAAAATTTTATCTCTGCCAAATCTTGCGAACTTTCTGTTTTAGCTATCAAAAATCCTTTCATTTCGACAAGTCCATTTTTCTTTTTTATCTCGGTGATACTAAAATAAATATCTCTATTCTGCCAAAAATTTCCCAGAAGTAACAGCAAATCTGCATAAGATTTCATCTCATAAATTTCTCGTTTTTCACCTCTTAGCACAAGCGTAGTTTGAACATCATCGTGTATTAAAATAAAATTCAGTAATTTGCTACCCAGCGTGCGATGTTCATAAATAAGATGTGGTAAAAATTCTGCGATATCGTCTCTTTGAATTTCTGGTATTTCGGATAAATCAATCAGTTCTAACTCATTAAGCAATAATTTGTTATTGATAATTTTATGGTCAATTAATGGTCTAAAATAGATGCCGTCTTCTTTTTTAGCCACGATTACCCCGATATCAGCGTGAAGCCCGTCTTTTTGTCTCCCTCTTTTTAAGAAAAATTTGTTATCACCTCTAATTAATTTATGATTAGGAAATTCAGATTGGAGAAATTTGATTGGATTGGAAATTTTGTTATGAAGAAGTTCTCGCGCCGGCGGAGAATTATAAAAATTTTTGATAAATTCTGCTAAATTAGTTTTTTTAATAATCACATCTTCTATTTTTTTTTCAACAATTGTTTCTACTATTTTAGGTGATTTAGAAGTTTCTATAATCTCAGTTTGTTTTAACAAATCATCGATTTTTAAGGAAATCTTGAAATATATTCTGATGGTTTTCCCTCTTGATGTAGGAATAATAAATCCCAATTTATCATCACTTAAATCAAGCTCAATTGGCTTAACTTCCACTCGTTTGTTTGCAAAACTTTTCCAAAGAATATCGAGTGCAGTTTCATTTTCGTAAACTGAATATTTTAACTCTATTTTTTCTAAATCGACAAAATCGAACAAATATTCTGAATTATTGGCATTCAATCTGTAGATAAAACTTTCTAAATATCGAATATATTTTGCGATATCAATCTCTTTTTTCAAAACAAAAATGAAGGGAAGAGTTTCGCGTTGATTGATAATTTTCATCTTTTTCAAATCATATTCAACTTCAATATTTTTTTGTTTGTTATCTTCAAAAGTTTTTACAATTTTGTATTTTGTGAAACCAGCCGGGAAATTAGTTTTGAAATTACCCTTTTTTAGCCAAGAATTATAAAGTTCAAATTGATAGGAATTGGCAAAATTTTTCCGTTCTGGTTCAAAACCGTAACTTCCTACTGCAAAAATAATTAAAACTACAATCAATAGATGTTTTTTCAAATTTATTCCTATTTCATTTGACACTTCATTGCCAGATTACATTTGTGAACGAGTAATTTTTAGAGAGAATATTGGTCAACTTTTAATAAAATTTTGGAGAGAAAATATTATGATGAAAGCAGAAAGTAACAAAGAAAAAATTAAGGAATTTTTCGAATTGAGTGATACAGATCAGAAATTAAGAAAATTTCACAAACCCGTTTTAGTGTATGAAATAGTAGATGATAAGGTGCGTTATTCGCTTTGGGAAAACGAAATGTTGGAAAGATTTGGCTTGAAAAATGTGGATGGTTGGGATAGAATTGAGGATCTAATTTTTTGCCCAGATTGGATGCAAGATGAAGATGAAGATTTTGATGATGATATTTAGTTATTATTTTGCCTATTGTTCCAAAAGTAGATAGAAAATATTTACACCGATTTTTACAGAATTTTCATCTGCCAAAAATGTGGCTGAATGCAATCCATTTTTTGTGGTTTTTGGCTTTCTGCAACCCAACCAGAAAAGGATTCCTTTATATTTTTTCGCAAAAAAACCAAAGTCTTCTCCCGTAAAAACCTGCTCAGCTTCAATAAATTTTGCACCTAAATCACGACTCTTTTTTTTCAATTTATTATACAAAATCTCGTCGTTTACAACTTGATGATAATATGCCAAATATTTAATTTCAACTTCCAATTTATGATTTTTGGCAACTTTTCTCGACACATTCTCAATTAAATTTTGCAATTTATCTCTATCTTTTTTGTTGAATGCGCGGAAAGTTCCATTCAATTTGCAATTTGCCGCAACTGCATTCATTGCAGTCCCTGCTTCCATTTTGCCAAATCCACAAATCACTTTTTTGTTATCAGAAAATTTCTTTACAATCTGTCGCTGAATTTCCAGATAAAAATTTGCACCCGCCGCAAGAGCATCTTTGCCATTTTCAGGGAATGCGACATGAGCACTTTTACCAACAAAATTTACTACAAGCTCTTGCGTATTGGCAAAAAATATCCCCTTCTTGCAAGCAATTTCTCCAATCAGAAATTCGTCATTTACATGCAAAGCATAAACTGATTCTATTTCAAATTTTTCCAAAATGCCTGTCTCTAAAATTTTCATCGCTCCACCTTTTCCCTCTTCGGCAGGTTGGAACAAAAATAGCACATTTTGTTGTGGTTTTTCTTGAATCACTTTTTCAATCAAGCCCAACAAAATCGTCATATGAATATCGTGTCCACAAGCGTGCATCATTCCAGAATGTTCAGATTCAAAGCCACAATTCGTATTTTCGCTTACCGGAAGACCGTCCATGTCCGCTCGAAAAAGTGTGTATGATTTTTTATTAATCGTGTATTCAACCAAAATTCCAGTAAAATCAAAAGTGTGAATTTTCAGTTTGGAAAAAGATTTTAGCTTTGATAAAATATATTTTTGAGTCTTTTTCTCTGCAAAACCCAATTCTGGGATTTTGTGTAATTGCTTTCGTATTTCATTTAAATCCATCATCTATTTCCTCTTTTAGTAAAAAATTATTTTCTTCACTATTTTGAATAAATCCATTAAAATTTTGCAATGATTAACGACAAGCCAATCATGATTATTAAAATGGAAGTTACAATGCCAAAAACTTTCTGGAAAATTTCTGTTTTTTCCTTATTTTTTACAGGTATTTTTGAGATTATATTTCGTGATTTTATCATAGTAATTCCAATTAAAGAAATTGTGATTGCCATTCCGATTGAGAAAAAAATTACGCTAATTAAGCCGAAAAAAAACACTTCTAAATACAAACTAAAAAGAATGATTGCCATCGAGATTGGACAGGGAACTAATCCAGAAAAAATTCCTAACAATATTCCATTATCTCCTTTTGAAATTTTGTAAAAATGCTCATTATTACTCAATTTTTGCCACAAATAATAAATTCCTAAAACGGTAATCAAAATACCGCTGGCAATTCCGATATAATTTTCAATATTGATACGACCATTCATCTTCACATTTTTTATAATAATTCCAAAAATTATTCCCAACAAAATTGCCAATCCGCTATGAGTAACAGCAATGGCTGAACCAATTTTAACGGCTTGTATAGGTGATGCTTTTTCTTTGAGAAAGTAGGTACCAATAATCATTTTTCCATGTCCAGGACCGATAGCGTGAATCACTCCAAATGCGAGTGAAATGCCGAGCAAAATTAGTAAGTGCGAAAATTTGAAAGAGGTCTTGAATTCCTTTAAATAAGAAGTCAGCTTAGAATTCATATCTTTCTGCCATTTTGTAATTGTATGCCAAAGAGTGCTCTTCTGCAAAATTGCAGAACTTTTTGCGAAATTTTTCTTCTCAGAAAATGGATTTGATTGTGCCAAAAGCGAAAAACATATTATTAAAGTTAGAAATATCAAAACTATTTTGTTAGTTTTCATTTTTCACCTTATTAAAATTCAGTTGATAAGTGATGCGGTCTGACATATAATATTCAATTGAAATATCGTTGTTTAGTTTTATTATCATTCCCTCCTTTTTGGGTACAATTTCGCAAAAAATTGTTTCATCGAAAAAGCAGATTTTTAAGTGTGTTGGATTCTCTTTTGCCTCAATTTTCCAAGGAATAAAAAAATGATAAACAAGCTGTTTGTCCTTTCCTTCCGCCAAAAAATTAGAAACTTCTTCTACATCTTTCTTTTTTCCATTTACATAGAAATCCGCAAAATATCCCGATACTTCCAGATAGCTGAAAGCTTCTACTTCGATAATTTTGTTTTCTGCTTCGGAGATATTGAAATCCATATCTTCAGTATAATCCATCACAATTTGCCAGCTGAACATCTCATCAAAAGTCCAAGCAAGTTGCAAACCTTCTAACCCGTTTTCTGAAAATATCGGCTCCACCACATAATCAATGAAAATATGAGGATGTGAATATAACGAAACAACAAACAACAAAATCGATAAAGCTATTATCATTTTTTTCATATTTTTAAAACAGTCAGAAAATTATTTGCGTTTTTTAGGCAAGTTATTTTTTTGGCAAATATGAAAAGAATAATGATATTTTTTATGGGAGTTGCTCTCCAACTAAATCTTTTGGCCATTCCAAAAATTGTAAATGTGCATATTGCTTTGGCTGATACAATCTCTATTTCTTGGAAAATTACTAATCCAGAAGATAATATGAAAATTGAATTAGGTTGTTTTATCAAAAAAGAAGTAATTGAAATCGAAGATAAATTTGTAAGTGGAGATTTAGGAATAATTGATAAAAAGCCTGAATATCAGCTCAAAATATCAAATGATGCTTTTCCGAAAGAAATGAAAGAGTATACAATCTTTCCAAAACTTATTTTTGAAGAAAGAATTTATTATGAAATGGAGTTAATTTCGGCTGGAAATTACTATTTTCTTGCAGACAAAAATATGCTTGAATCTGTTTCTACAAAAGCATTTTATGTAAGTAAGTTTGAGGTTACAAACGAACAATATTTGGCATTCATAAATTCCGATGGTTATGAAATTCATAAATTTTGGAAAATTGCTGATGATATTATGTCAAATATGGAAGTGGGTTGGAACTATCAAGGTAGCCTAAAAATGTCAAAACCAAACGGTTGGGATTTTTCACAAAATCTACCTTGGCAAGAAGCTGATTCAAATTTTAGATACAGTCCTGTTACGAATATTCGTTGGTTTGAGGCGAATGCATTTTGCAATTGGATGGGATGCAAATTGCCAAATTTGGAACAATTGAAATCTGCTTTTTCAAAATCTCAATATGATTTGGGACAAATTTACGAAAATTTTTATTTTAATTCAGGTGGGTTCTTCCCTTTGCAAAATGTGAAGGGTGGTGTCTCAGAATGGCTCGCTATCGGAGTTCCACCAGTTGCGATTTCTTGCAGTGCCGGTTGTAATGAAATGTTTTTTTTGAAAAACAATGCTGATAATACTGAAAAACCTTTTGAATATTCGGTAAAATGCCCACTCTATCGTAATCCTGCGTTGGGAATACGGTTTGTCACAGAAAAATAAACTTGTCTTTTGTAAATTGAAAAATATCGAAATTCATTTAAACATTTTGGGAGTCAAATATCTCTCTAATTTGCCACAATTTTTCCCGATTTTATTCCAATCTTTAAGGTTGAGTTCTATTTTCGCAACTGCACAAGTTGGAAATTTCTCAATAACTCTGCCACAAAGAAACAGCACTAAATAATAGAAATTGGGATTATGACCGAAGATGTAAACCACCTCAATTTCATCTACTAAATTACCGAGAATATTGGTAATCTTATCAAGATTGGCGCAATATAAATCTTCCATTTTTACGATTTTATTTTTCTCTAAATTTAGCTCTTTTGCGATTATTTTGGCGGTAGATATTGCACGATTAGCAGAACTTGATAAAATTAAATCAGGTCTTTTTTCCTCTTCATTTAGAATTTTTCCGATGAGAAGTGCATCTCTTTTACCACGATTTTTTAATGGCCTCTCAAAATCTGATAACGAAGAATCGACCCAACTTGATTTTGCATGTCGAATGATGTATAATTTTTTCATGTCCTTTATTTTTTTGTGAAAATCACTTTTTAATGACCTCCGCAATCGTGATGACCACAGCCTGTTTGAGAAGTAAATTCCATAAGTTTATTTAGTTTCAAAGCTTCAATATTGTTTGCAATAGAACCCTCGATTGCTCGAAAAACTCTTATGTTCATCGCGTTGAGTTTTTGAATTGCTCTTGCTCCAATACCGCCCACAATAATTGCATCAACTGGCTCATTATTAAGTGCATTTATTGGATTACACGCTCCGTGAGCATGGTGCAAATTTTGGTTTTCAATCACTTTTGCCTCATTGTTATCACTATTGTAGATAATGAAAAATGGGGCAGACCCAAAATGACCAAAAGCAATGCTTTCTAATCCTTCATTTTTTTTTGTTGGAAGACAAACTTTCATTTTTTTCTCCTTTTTTAATATTATTTTTACATAAATATATTCATTATTCCGCCCACAACAAGAGTGGCGATTATCATTATTGCTGATGATTTTAGCATATCTTTAATGCCGAGTTCTTTCAACATTACTGTGAAGGTGGCAATACACGGAAAATACATCGTCAAAATA
>CAYQOZ010000054.1:0-10973 GCA_964419355.1 uncultured Candidatus Cloacimonadota bacterium
GACAACCACCAGAGCAGGTTCCACACTGTTCACAAAGGGTAACTTGCTCGCCGCTTAAATCCATTATTTTTTCGAGAAATTTGGTTGTTTTGTCGGTAAATTTAATTTTTTTAGCCATCGTTATCTCTCCAATTTAGCTTTTTGCTCATCAGAAAGTGAGCCCAATTTATCTATCAATTCAGCAAGTTTATTGATTTCAGAAATAAATTTCATCAAATCTTTTGCTTCAAATTGCGAAAAGATTAGTCTGTCAGTTTCGATGTTTAATTTTTTGAATTTATCGGCAACTGCTTCCACATTTTTGCGAGTTATCGCATTTGCCCATTCGAAACGAGATGCTTTGACGGGGCTATCACCCAAAAATACAGCATCTGCACCTTTTGCAAAAGCAAATTTAATCAAATTTGGTGTAATTCTGCTCACACTTGGAACGCGGAAAACACGTGCGTAATTGGTGTATTTCATTTTACGGACACCGCAAGCATCGATTAATCTGTAAGTGGTATTATTATCTGCAAAAATCAAAATGCGTTTTTCATTTTTTTTCTTCAAATGTAAAGATGCTTCTATTTGAGAATACAACTGTTCATTTGTGTAATAATTCAAATCAATAGCTTCTAATGGACAGCTCTCAATGCACGAACCACATCCAAGACAAAGAGCTTCATTAATAGTAGCTCTTCCACTTTCATTAATAGAAATTGCTTTGGGTGGACAATTCTGAATGCATTTTTTGCAACCATCACAAATGTTGGTATGCACGAATGCCAAAACCGGGTCGAGAGCAACTTCACCTTGTGCCAAAGTAGCAATAACTCTGCCGGCAGCTGCACTGGCTTGTGAAACTGTGTCGGGAATATCTTTTGGACCTTGTGCGGTTCCCGACAAAAACACACCTTCCACCAAAGTATCTACTGGTTTGTATTTTGGGTGTGCTTCTTTGAAAAAACCGTCATCACTTTTTGCTAATTTTAAAGAATCAGCAACAACATCAGAAGATTTGCTCAATTCCAAGCCATTTGCCAAAACGACCAAATCGAATTCAGTTTCGATAATATCACGAGAAAGTGTATCCTCAGCTGTGAGCATAATCTGTTTTGTTTTTTTAATTTCGATGAAATGTGACGGTTTTCCACGAATAAATTTGATTCCCATTTCCTGAGCTCGTTTGTAATATTCTTCATAACCTTTTCCAAATGCACGCAAATCAGTATAAAAAATATAGATATCTTTTTCTGGTTTTGCCTGCTTGAGAAGTGATGCCAATTTCACCGAATACATACAACAAACTCGCGAGCAATATTCATTTCCAACTTGTTTATCGCGCGAGCCGATACATTGTACAAATGCCACCCTTTTCCCGATTTTTCGCGGTGGGTCATTCTCCGAAATGTGGTCAACAATGCGTTCCATTTCCAAAGCTGTAACTACATTTTCATATTTTTTATAGCCGAATACTGGTTTTTTAGAAGCATCGAAAATATCATAGCCGGTTGCGACTACAACGCTATCTACAGCTATTTCGAGATTTTCTTCTTTTTGGGAGAAATCTATTGCATTTTGTGGGCAAATTTCTTCGCATTTACGGCAAGTTCCATCTTGAAAATATAAACAATTTTCTTTATCAACAAGATATTGATAAGGAATGGCGTGAGGTGCAGGAATATAAATTGCATTGCGATTTATAATTCCTTGTTCCCAATAATTTGGCTGAGAAATGGGGCAAACTTCCGTGCATTTATTACAGATTAAACATTGATCCATATCGATGCTGTCTTTGATGTAACGTGGATGCTTTTTCACTTTTGCTTCAAAATGCAAACGATGACCAGCAATATCCATAACCTCAGAATTTGTGTGAAGAGTAATATCTGGATGGTCAATCACTGCCGCCATTTTTGGTGAAATAATGCAAGCTGCACAATCTTCGGTTGGAAAAGTTTTTGTGAGAATTGCCATCTTTCCGCCGAGAGTTGGTTGCTTTTCTATCAAGGTAACTTTTTTTCCAGAGTCAGCTAAATCCAGAGAAGTTTGAATGCCAGCAATACCACCGCCAATCACCAAAACTTTGTTGCCAAGTTTCATTTTTTTCTCTTCCAAATCAAAATCCAATTTTGCTTTTGCGTGTGCGGCATTCACGATATCTTTGGCTTTTTCGGTGGCAATTTCTGGAATATCTTTATGAATCCACGAGCAATGTTCACGTAAATTTGCAATTTCTAAATTGTAGGGATTTAAGCCTGCTTTTTTCATTGTATTTCGAAATGTTTTTTCATGAAAATGTGGTGAACAAGCTGATACAACAATTTTTTCCAATCCGTGTTTTTGGACTTCATCAATCAAAAGTTTTTGTCCGGCACCAGAACACATATGCCCGTTTATGTTTACAACTACATTTTCATCTTCTTTTTTGAGATGTTTTTTAACGTTTTCCAAATCGACTGTATTGGAAATATTACCACCGCATTCACACAAAAAAATTCCAGTTTTCATATTTAAAAAAACTCCTTTTACTCTTTTTCGGCAAGTTTGAAACCAATTTTCAAAGCCTTCAAATTCATTTCAAAAAATTGTGGTTTCATTGAACTTTTTAATGCTTCTTTTAAAGATTTTTCACTAACAACACCAGCTTTTTTTACGAGAAAACCAAGTGCTATAATATTTGTCGTTAAAGCAGAACCAAATTTTTCAATAGCAATTTCTGTAAATGGAAATTCATAAACGGTAGATTCCATAAAAGCTATATTTTTAACAAAAGTACTATCTACAATCAGAATTCCATCATGTTTAAGATCATCGCTATATTTATCGCAGGCTTCTTGAGAAAGCGAAAGGAGAATGTCAAAATTTACAGCTTCAGGGTAATACAACTCTTTGTCACTAATTATGACATCGGCTCTGGATGCACCACCACGTGATTCTGGACCATAACTTTGAGTTTGTGTAACTCGTATTTTATCTAAAATAGCAGCTTTCGCCAAAATAATTCCAGCCGTGATAAGACCTTGTCCGCCGCTTCCACTAAGCCTTATTTCTACTCGGAAGTTTTTTTTATTAGTCATCATTTATCTCCTTCGGAAACTTGTACAGATTGAATTAATTTTGTGTATTGGTCTGTATATTCAGGTTTAATCTCTTTTTGGAAGATTCCTCGTTTCAATTTTCCAGCCCTATTTTCTTCGGGAAGTTTATCAAAAACAGCAATTGGAACAATATTTTCTTTCATGGATTTCATCATAGAAGAAGCATCACCTTTTTTGTTTAGTTTTCCGTAAATAACAGGACATGCACTGATGATTTCAATCAAAGAAAATCCATTATGTTCCAAGCCTTGTTTAATAAAAGATTGAGCTTCTATTACGTGATAGGCAGAGGTTCTGGCAACAAACGTTGCACCAGCTCCCATTGCCAGTTTGCAAATATCAAAAGTAGGGTCAATATTTCCATAAGGAGTAGTGGTAGCCTTATCTCCTGTTGGTGTTGTTGGTGAATATTGTCCACCAGTCATACCATAGATATTATTGTTTATTAATATCACCGTAAGATTGATATTTCTGCGAGCAGCGTGAATAAAATGATTTCCACCAATTGCTGTTGCATCGCCATCACCAGTAACAACCATTACATCCATTTTTGGCTTAAACATTTTAATGCCAGTTGCGTAGGCTAGCGCTCTACCATGAAGTGAATGAAGAGTATTAAAATCAACATAAACTGGCATTCTGCTAGAACATCCAATTCCAGAAACCATTGTGGTATTTGTTCTTTTCCATTCAAGTTGAGCAACTGCACGAATAATTGCACCCATCACAATGCCATTACTACAACCGGGACACCAAACATGAGGAAATTTTTTCTTTTGTCTCAAATATCTTTTATGCACTATTTTTTGTGGTATCTTTTGCATTATTTAATCTCCTTTATAACCTTAATGATTTCATCGGGGGTGATAAGTTGTCCGTTGTATTTTTGTAATGGAATAATCTTTCTTGATTTAACTCTCTCATAATTCCATACACTGCCCATAACTCTTTTAACTTCGTTTAATAATTGTCCTTGATTAAGCTCTGGAACGATAATAGTTTTGATATTTTTATGATATTTTTTTAGTGCTTCATCTGGAAATGGCCAAATTGTGAGCGGGCGTATCAAACCAATTTTTTTACCAGATTTACGAGCTTTTACAATTGCTTCTTTGGCGGCTCGAGCCACAATTCCAGCGGCAAAAATCATTGTGTTTGCATCATCCATATAGAAACTTTCATAACGAACAAGATCTTTAATGTTATGTTTTATCTTATTTTTTAGTCTATTCATCAAAATTTTAACCTCATCAGAACGATTGGTTGGAAAACCGTAAGCATCGTGTGCAAGGCCGGTAACATGAAAACGATATCCTTCACCATAGCTAGCAACAGGATGAATATACTTAGGTTTATCTTCGTAGTGCTTATACCATTCTGGTGGAATTGTTGGTTTGATTCTTCCCAAAATATTCACATTTTCCAGATTTGGTAATGTAACAGCTTCTCTCATATGTCCTAAAACTTCATCAGAAAGGACGACAACACAAGTGCGATATTTTTCTGCTAAAATTACAGCACAGATAGCCAATTCATAGGATTCTTTAACAGAATATGGATATAACACAATTGCCGGAGAATCTCCATGATTTCCCCATTTTGCTTGCATAATATCACTTTGAGAAGATTTGGTTGGAAGCCCTGTGCTGGGACCGCCTCGCATAACATTCACAACAACGCAAGGCACTTCTGCCATTTTAGCAAAACCGATTCCCTCCGTCATTAATGAATAGCCGGGACCACTGGTTGCTGTCATTGCTTTTGCACCTGCCAAAGATGCACCAATTACAGATGAAATACTGGCAATTTCATCTTCCATTTGTATAAATTTTCCTCCCCTTTTGGGAAGTTCGACAGAGCATATTTCTGCAATCTCAGTTGATGGCGTAATTGGATATCCACCAAAAAAATTGACTCCAGCATCAATCGCACCGCGGGCAATTGCTTCATTACCTTGCATTAACATAATTTTATTCTTTTTCATATCTTTCCCCTATTCTTTTTTTGCACCGGTTATTGCAAAATCTGGACACAATCTATCGCACAATTCACAATGAGTGCATTTTTCTGGATGTTTCACATAAGGGGTGCCATTTGGTTTGCTTGCTAATGTACCAGTAGGGCAAAAACTTGCACAAATTCCACATTTTTTACACCAGTCGTGATAAATATAAACAGGAGTTTCTTTGTAATCACCTTCTGATTCAATTTTATTGATTTCCACTTCCATTTTGGCAGTTGTATCATTAGCATGAATTACTGTGCCATCTTTAGATCTTTCGACATAATCAGATTTTCTGGTTTTTTGCATTGCTACTCCTTAAATAGTTATGGTATTATTACTATCGTTACAATTCATTTTTTAGATAATTATTTTTTTTCACTGAAGGGTTTATAATATAAGTTTGAGTTTGTTAAGTTAAAACAGATATTTTTGGAATCCATTTTGGTATATATTATCTCGATTTACAGATTCTTAAAATCGAAAATTCTATCTCGTATTTCTGCGGCTTTTTCAAAATCTAATTTTTTTGCTGCTTCTATCATCTCAATTTCCAATAAATTCAATACCTTTTCTTTTGAATCTAAGTTCAAATAATCAATGAACTTATCTCTTTTTGATTTCTCTTTTTTATTCTCTAAATTCCGATAACCGTCTGCCACACTCGTGGAAAGCATAATGGCGTCAATACTTTTTTTAATAGTTTTTGGAGTTATTTCATTTTCCAGATTATATTTCTTCTGTTTTTCTCTTCTTCGTTTGGTTTCGGTGATGGTTTTCTGCATTGCCGGAGTTATTTTGTCAGCATAGAAAATCACTTTTCCTTCAATGTTTCGAGAGGCTCTTCCTGCTGTTTGGATGAGCGAGCGAGTAGATCGTAAAAATCCTGCTTTATCCGCATCTAAAATAGCTACCAAAGAAACTTCTGGCAAATCAAGACCTTCCCGCAAAAGATTTATTCCCACCAAAACATCAAATTTATCAAGACGCAAATTACGAATAATTTGGGAGCGTTCTATCGTATTTATTTCACTGTGCAAATATCGAACTCTAATACCAGCTTTATTAAGATATTTACTCAAATCTTCTGCCATTCGTTTTGTGAGAGTTGTAACTAATATTTTCTCTTTTTTTGGAGTTCGAATGCGTATTTGCTCCAGAAGATTGTCCACTTGTGTTGCAACTGGTAAAACTTCAATTTCTGGGTCGAGAAGCCCGGTTGGTCTGATTATTTGTTCAGTAAATATACCATTCGTTTTTTCCAATTCGTAGGGACCGGGAGTAGCAGAAACATAAATAATTTGATTCACTTTATTTTCAAATTCCTTAAATATCAAAGGACGATTATCGAAGGCGGAAGGTAAACGAAATCCGTAATCAACTAGATTTTTTTTACGAGTATAATCACCACCATACATTGCCCGAATCTGCGGAATGGATGCGTGTGATTCGTCAATAAACATCAAAAAATCGTCGGGAAAATAATCGAGAAGGCAATTTGGTGGTTCACCCTTTTGGGCACCAGTAAGATGCCGGGAATAATTTTCAATTCCAGAACAAAAACCGATTTCTCGAAGCATTTCCAAATCAAAATTAGTTCTTTGTTCGATTCGTTGAGCTTCTATTAATTTATTCTCTTTTTCATAAAATTGCACGCGTTTTTTAAGCTCTTCTTTGATAGAATTGAAGGCTCTTTCCAAAGATTCTTTGGTGGTAATAAAATGATTGGCTGGATAAACTGGATATTCCTCAACTTCTTCCAAAATACGGTTATCAAAAGGATTTATTCTGGTAATACGCTCAATTATATCACCAAAAAATTCTACGCGAATTGAATTTTCCAAATAAGCTGGATAGATATCCACAACATCGCCGTTAACCCGAAAAGTTCCGCGCTCAAACTCGATATCATTTCTGCCATAATGAATTTCTATGAGTTGTTTTAGAAGCTCATCGCGATCAATTTGAGAGCCAATTTTTAGGTTGATAAGAGCGTCTCGGTATTCTTGCGGCGTTCCCAAACCGTAAATGCAAGAAACGCTGGCAACGATGATGACATCGCTCCTTTCCATCAAACTCATCGTGGCGTGTAAACGCAATTTTTCGATTTGTGAATTTATGTCGGAATCTTTTTCGATGTAAATATCGTGTCCAGGAATGTATGCTTCTGGCTGATAATAATCGTAATAACTGATAAAAAATTCAACAGCATTCTCGGGGAATAGTTGCTTGAATTCACCATAAAGTTGAGCGGCAAGAGTTTTGTTGTGAGAAAGAATCAAAGTCGGTTTATTCACTTTTTGAATAACATTTGCCATTGTAAATGTTTTACCTGAACCGGTAATTCCAAGCAAGGTTTGATGTTTTTCACCTGCTTCGATGCCTTTTACAAGCTCATTCATTGCGTGTGGCTGATCGCCAGTTGGCCTATAATTTGAGACAAGTTTAAATTTTTTCATTACCATATTTTCCTAATTAGGTAAATTTTGAAAATGGTTGAACTTGGCAATATTTTTTGTGAATTTAATTTTATCTTTTTTAAAAATATTGACATTTTTCTCCAAAAAATAAAAACTTCATACTGCTAATTCAAGGAGGAATTTTGAAATTATATTTTCTGTTAATTGCGTTATTAATCACAATTTGCATCTTCGCTCAAAACATTGTTATCAATGAAATTATGTATGATTCGGAAGGAGTAGATACTGGTAATGAATGGATTGAATTATACAATAATAGTAATGAAATTGTTGATTTAAATAATTGGATATTATTGAAAGCTGGAAGTAATTTTGAGACCATTTTTATTTTTGAACCCAATTTTATTCAACCGCATTCCTACTTTCTTATTGGAGAAAATCTCGTTCCTAATACTGACCTTACCGAAAATCTTGCTTTCCAAAATGGTGGTTCAGAAACAGATGGAATTAGATTAGTTTCTCCCGATTTGCAATACACCGATACGATTCTTTATGATTTTCCAAACACAAATAATCTTCCTGATGATATCTCTAATCCAGGAGAATATTTTACTTCTGATGTAGCAAGCGGAAATACTTTAGCGAGAAAACATGATGGGGAAGATTCTGATAATTGTGAAATTGATTTTTTTGAATGCACTGAACCAACTCCCGGAAGCGAGAATATTTACCCTATCGATTTGGCAGTTTTTAGTTTAGCAATAACCCAAAATCAGAGTGATTACTGCGTTGAAATGTATATTCATAATTTATCCACAAGTTCTGTGGATAACTCAAGTTCAACGCTAAATATTTACCTAAATAGCTCGTTTTTAATAACATACGATTTGCCCGAATTGTTACCTGAAGATTCAACTTTTATTTTTTACGAAATTGGGGAATTAACTAATGATTACAATATCGTATCAATCGAGGTTAATTACCAATATGACAATCAGTTAGAAAACAATACGGTATCCAATTCCATTTTAATTGGAGAAACCCCAATTATCTTTAATGAGCTGATGTTTAAACCAGAAAGTAGCAACCAAGAGTGGATTGAACTCTTTAATCGAACCGATTGTGGATATTGCGTGGATAACTTTCAGATTTTTGATGTAAGTGGCGGAAATATTACCATTAACGGCTTCATAGAAGAAAATGATTTTTTAGTTTTCTGTCGGGACAAAAATGAACTACTAAATTATTATCCAAATATCGATTCTGATAAAATAATTGAAACAGAAAATTGGACATCGCTCAACAACACTGACGAAACTTTAATTTTGTTTGATAACTTTTCAACTCAATTTGACAGCACTTCCTATTTCGGAGATAATTGCGAAGAAAATTTTTCTATCGAACGAATAAATCCATATTTACCATCAATTGAAGAAAATTGGGGACAATCCGTTTCAAATTTTGGAGCTACTCCCGGCGAAGAGAATAGTATTTTTGTGGAAATTTTACCACTGTCTGCAAAATTAAGCGTTATTCCAAATCCATTTTCAGCACAAAGCGGAATTCCAACTATAATTAGTTATAAATTGCCAGAGGTTATTAGCAAAATCACAATACGCATATTTGATTTGAAAGGCAGATTGGTGAAAATAATTGCAGATCAAACTTTGCAGGCTTGCGAAGGATCTTTTATTTGGGACGGAAAAGATAGAAATAACAGAATTCTTCCAATCGGAATTTACATTATTTTGATGGAGGCAACTTCATTAAATTCAGAGAAAATTTATTCAAATAAAACAACTATCGTAATTGGAGATTAAGGAGGAGTAATGTACGGACAAGCAATTTCTTATGCAATTCAAGGTATTGATGCACAAAAAGTTACAGTAGAAGCAGATGTAAAAGGTGGAATTTACAAATTTTTCATTGTGGGGCTTCCATCCAATTCTGTAAAAGAGAGTAGAAATCGTGTTTCAGCCGCCATTAAAAATTCTGGTTTCAGATTTGCAAATAATCTTTATACTGTAAATCTTGCACCCGCCGACATTAAAAAAGATGGAGTTGCACTCGATGTTCCCACCGCACTCGCCTTACTTTCTGCCCTAAACCAAATTAGTGGCAACGAAATGGGAAAATATGCCTTTGTGGGAGAGCTTTCTCTTGATGGTAATTTGCGTCCGATAAGAGGGGTTTTGCCAATTGCTGTAGCCACCTGGCGAGATGGGATGAAAGGTCTTATTCTTCCTTATGAAAATGCCAAAGAAGCTGCAATAATTGGTGGATTAAATGTTTATGCCGTTTCTTCATTAAATGAGATTGTAAATTTTTTGGAAGGAAAAATTGAGATAGAACCATTCAAGGTTGATAAGAAAGATATTTTTAAACATCTCGATGATAGTGTGGTGGATATGTTTGATGTAAAAGGTCAATATCAAGTGAAGCGTGCTTTGGAAGTTGCCGCCGCAGGTGGTCATAATGCTTTAATGATAGGACCTCCCGGCTCGGGAAAAACTATGTTGGCTCGTAGACTTTCCACCATTTTGCCGAGCTTAACTTTGGAAGAATCTTTGGAAACAACCAAAATTCATTCTGTTGCTGGTCTCACCGGAAGCCGGCGGGGAATTATTACCAGTCGTCCTTTTCGTTCACCGCATCATACCATTTCAGATGTTGCTCTCATCGGTGGTGGAAGCTATCCCAAACCCGGTGAAGTTTCGCTTTCGCATAACGGTGTCCTTTTTCTTGATGAACTTCCTGAATTCAAAAAATCTGTTTTGGAGGTGCTTCGTCAACCACTCGAAGATGAAGTAGTTACGATTTCTCGTGCTACTCAAACCTTGGAATTTCCTGCTAAATTTATGATGATAGCTTCGATGAATCCCTGTCCTTGCGGATATTACGGGAGTGATGTGAAAGGGCATTCCTGTTCTTGTCCAGTTGCCAATATTCAAAGATATCGTTCCCGAATTTCTGGTCCGCTTTTGGATAGAATTGATATTCATATCGAAGTTCCGGCAGTAAAATATGAAGAGCTTAGCGGATTGCCACAAGGTGAAAAATCGAAGGATATTAGATTGCGAATAAATAAATCTCGGGAAATTCAATTGAAAAGATTTGCTAAAGAAAAAATTTATAGTAATTCTGAAATGAATCCAAAACAAATCCGAAAATATTGTCAGTTAGACGAAGATAGTAAATCCGTTTTGAAAATGGCGATGGATAAAATGGGGCTTTCTGCCCGTGCTTATGATAGAATTCTTAAAGTTTCTCGCACAATTGCCGATTTAGATGGTTCGAAAAATATTAGGGTTGAGCACATCAGTGAAGCGGTGCAATATCGTAGCTTAGATAAAAAATTTTGGGAGTGAAATTGAAACAAAAAAAACCGCTCCGATTCGGAGCGGTTTTTGGCTTAACAATCTATATTTATTTCAGCAAAATCATCTTTTTTGTATCAACGATTTTGTT
>CAYQOZ010000055.1:0-7132 GCA_964419355.1 uncultured Candidatus Cloacimonadota bacterium
TATTCTGATTGGTTAAGATTTCTTGCGAATAACCACATCGCAAGGCTAATATTTTTTGGAAAAATTGGTATTCTCCGCCGATGGCAACAACATCTTTGGTATCGGAATGGTAAGATTTATTTAGGTCTATAGCACCCGTAAAATCGTTATTTGTGAAAGCGTATCCAAAGATTATATTGGAAGGTTGACCCTCTTCGTAATCACCGAGAGCAGTTTCCACTTCGTTCTCGCTGTGCCAAAAGATAAAGTTGAGTGGATTTCGCCAAAAAATACCCACGCGGTTGGAAATGTCGAGTTCATACTGCACCCCAAAATCTATTCCAAAGCCATTGGCAAAGCCACTAACTTGATGGTTGTAACCTTCGTCATCAATCAATTCGCCATCATCATTTCCACCAAAAGAAGCACCGAGATATTTAACATTCACACCCCAAATTAAATTTTGTTGGAAAGCGAATATTTTGGCAAAAGAGGCGTAGATTGCGTATTCCTGAAAAGCAGTGTCGCCAGAATAAGTGATGCCCATTGCCGCTGTAAAATTTTCTCCCAAGCTTTGCGAATAGCCAAAATAGTTGTAGGAAATTAAGTTCAGATAGTTAGTATTTGAGAAAGCAATGTTTTGCCTATCGGAGAGAATGCCAGCGGGATTATAGAAGATGGAGATGTTTGCCTCTTGCATTGCGGTGAAGGCGTTTCCCATCCCAGTGGCACGTGCCGAATACGAGTGGAATGCTGGATCGATGTTGCTAATATCTTGGGCAAAAAGTGATGTGCTGCACAAAAGAATAAAGATGATTTTTTTCATTTTAACTTCCTATTTTATTAAAATTATTGTTTTCACAATCTCTTCGCGGTGGGAGGCATCTTCCGCAATTAATTGGATTACATAGCGTCCATTTCGTGCCATTCTGCCGTCATTCGTTTTACCATTCCAATATAGTGTGCCAGTTGCGCCCGCCAAATAATCACCCTTTAAAAGCGGATGTTTATCTGCAATGGTGCGTATTAAAGTCCCGCTTATTGTGTATATTTTGGCAGTGATGGTTGGGTATCGCGTTTTGTTCGATGATATTTTGAATTCGATTTGCAATCCCATATTTTCGCCATAATGATCGTAAGGTGTGAAAGGGTTGGGGCGTAACTTCAAATCATAAATCCCTAAACTTTTGGAATTGGCAACGAGTGCGTAATTATACCAATCGGGTACATTTTGCAAGTCGTTTTCGGCAATAACTATCCATTCCAACTGCTTATCATTCCAATATGCCACAAACGGCTGGTTGTCATTGGTAGCGACAAATTGCAAGCCCGGCATCACTGCAAATGCCTCTTTTGCTTTGTTGCTGTATAGGTTGAAAATGTTACCGTCCACCTCGTTTTCCACTCCCACCTCTGTGAATGGAGCTGAATTTTGCGTGTTCAAATATAATTTTGCGTGTTGGGTAGAGATTGTATCTAACATCGCATCATAAATCAACAAGCTACACCCTTCTTCTGTGAAAAGCGTGGTTAGACATGTGGTTGCATCAATTTGTTTGAATACTGTAATCTCTTGCGAAACGGTGATTTCATGACCAAAATTTGGATCTGTAGCACTAATTGTGATATCGAAATTACCAATGAACGTGCTATTTGGCGTAAAGATAATGTTGTTGTTTTGCACCTCAATAGCACCGATAGCAGGCAAAATCTGTTCAACTGCAAATGGAATGTTTATCGCAAAACCGCTATCGCTATTGGCAATTGCTGTTAAAATAAGCGGCATTTCGTTGTCTGTTTCAAAATTACCAAAAATGTCTATCTCTACCAATTGCATATTTTTTATTTGGATATTTTCCGCTAAATTGATGGTAACACCATTTAACGAAACGGTGGCAGAGATTTCACTTTCAATATCCTCTTCTTGAAATTCGCGTGCAATGAAAAGTTGTTTTCTGCTCTCGTTATCAACTGCTTCTATCATTCCGATGGTAGAGTCGGCAAGTGACCATTCTACCATAATTCCAGTAGAATCATTGAGCGAATTGCCCGCATCATCGAAAAGATTTACCTCGAAAATAGTTTGCTGATTATAGACAAAAACTGGTTGATTTGGAATAATCATGGAATATTCGGAACCCAAGACGCCATCAGTTGTGATGAGCAGACTATCGGGATTATTCGCGTTTGAATAAACCAACTCATCGGAGGTAGATTCAAACCAGAATGTAACTTTTCCAGATTGATTTTGAGGCGGAATGGTAGCAGTCAATTCGGTTGCATCACCATCCATTTGAATGGCAATTGCTTCACTACTTTCGAATGAATATCGCAAAATCACATCGTGCTCATAATCACTGTTTCGGTGTAGAATAAGTTCGGTAGTGGCAATACTGGAAACTGTTTCTGGCAATTGCGATGCGTCAAATTGCAAAGGTAACACTGGGTAATTTTCGTAAAATGCGAGTGAATCTAACGTAATAACATAAATTTCTGGTTCAATAAATTTACCAATTGTGCCATTATTTTTGGAGATTTTAATTGAATATTCGCCAGTGTGAAGGGTGCTACCCGTAGAACAATATCCGTTGTCATTTGTGTAGAGCAAGGTATCTCTCACAGCAGAAGTGATTTGAATAGATGCACCACTCACTGGAGTTTCACCATCTTCCGTTACATAAAAATCGAGGTTACAAAGTTGATATTGGAAATAGTAATCCTCAATAATATTTTCGCCTGTCCACTCGATTTTGATAGTGTCAGATTGCCAAAATTCGTTATCGTAATTTGCAGAAAATGTAATGAAATAGCTATCTTCCGCTAAATCATTAAATTGATAATACCCCGTTGCATTGGTGATGGTGCTATCTATTTGAGCATTTGCGTTAAATAATTTTACCGTTGCGTTCTCCAATGCAATTGCATTGAAATCACGAACGATGAACACATTACCTGCAAGTGAAACTGCATTTTCTGCATAGTTAAAATTAAAATTTTGTTCGTAATCACTCTCTGTCGAGATGACAATACCAAACACAAAATCATAATAAGTTTGATCTAAGTATGTGGCGGTAACTTCCAAGCTAAAAACATCTGGAATGGGTAAATCGTTGAATTCAAAAAGCGAATCTGTAATGGATATTTCCGTTAAATCACCATTACTATTGCGTAGTGCGATTGTGGTATTTTCGGGCGATACATTTTGCTGCAATATCTCATCGAAGATAGTTACGCTACCGTGGATATTCGCAAATAGTTGAATGTATTCCAAAACAAAATTTTGCTCAAGTTGTGAATTTTCGGCGTAATCAAGGGTAAGTTCCACATTTTCGGAAGGGTAATATTCATCTTTTGAAGCATCCACATTGTAAGTTGCTACCGAATCTACCGAAAGCGAGTAGTTGCCAAAATCATCTGTGAAAGCTGTAAAAATGTCATTTTCATTTTCGGTACAAACTGCTTGAACTGTGGCATTTGATAAAATATTTTGTGCATCATCCACCACTTGACCAAAAATATTCAGCTCTTTTGGGATTAGATAAAAATCAGCGATAGGAGGAGTGGATATACCGTTTAATAGTTCCACCAAAATATTTTCGTGTGCCTCATACGCTATGTGCACGGCGGAAAGTTCATATTCTCCATCAGCTAAATTTGCAAATAGAAAGGAACCATCGGCAGTTGTGATAACACTATCAATTTGAGTTGCTTCAGTATCAAAAAGCTTAACAATTGCATTTGCAATTCCCTCTCTCGTTTCTGCAATTGAAACCACGCCGGCAATCGCATTTTCTGCAAATGTGAGGGTAAATTGACCAATATCAGTAGTCTCACCTTCTGTAACTTCCACCTGTGGAACGGTTTCATTTACAATGAACCCATCCAAAACCATATTGAGATTGTAAATTCCTTCCGCAAGACCAGTTACATCGAAAGTTCCATTTGTAGCGGTAATGTCTGACAAAACCATACCATTATTTGTGTTCATAGCGTAAATTGTAACGCCAGATTTGGGTACGTCATTGTAATAAACCGAGCCAATAATATGAGCCGCTGGCAACAATTCGATTGGCACAATTTGGGCATCATCAATCTCAACCGATTGGATGTTGCTAATCAAAGTTGTGTCTGCATTTGTTCCCCAAATTTGATAATAGCCAGCTAAATTTGAAATAGCGTAATCTCCAAATTCATTTGATTGACTTGTGGTGAGATTGCTCTCCGCATCTTTCACAAATACGGTGGCATTTTCAATTTCCACATTTTGATGATAAACTGTTCCCAAAACTGCATTTGGAGTCATCGAAAGTAAAACTTCCACATCGGTAGAATCGGTTGTTAATAAATTTGAATGTTGATAAAATTGATAACCTAATTTTTCACAAATTAGAATATATTCGTGAAGTTCTGTTAAATTTTCAATTGCAAAAGTTCCACTTACAGAAGTGGTGTCGCTGTCGATTTCCACATCATTTTCCAAAATAGTAATAACCGCATTTTTTAGGTTATCACCATTTGAATTTTGAACAGTTCCCACAATATTGCCAGATTTGGGAATCAGATTGAATGTGAAAGTGGAATCTTCAAAATCGGTTAGAGAAAAAACAAAGGTGGAATCTTCGTAACCGGCACGTATCGCTAAAATTTCATAATCGCCTTCATAAAGGTTGTTGAAAGAGTAATCACCACTTTCATCTGTGATGAAATTTTGCGTTTCTTCTCCGAAAATTAGGTTTATCTCTGCGTTTGAAAGAGAACCAAATTCACCGTTAATTGTACCGCTAACAGAAGCAGAATGGATGTCGGTAATTAATTCGATATTGGCAATATCTTCCGCGAGAATTTCAATGCTTTGCAAATCGTTATCATAATTTTCGGGAGGTAAGCTTGTACCAATTACGCGATTTGTGTAAGGTAAAATTTCTGTGAAAATAAATTCGCCATCTACATTTGTTGTATCCGAAAATGTTTCGCGTGCATCTACAATATTGATAACTGCGTCTGCGATTGGTCGCTCGTCTGTGTCTTTCAAAACTCCAGAAATGGAAACAGGAACGGTATAAAGCAACTCGAAATTTTGTTCCACAATCTGCTGATGTTCGAGCAAGATTGATGCAATAATTTCAGTTTGATAACTCTCTTGAAGAACAGTTATTTCATATTCATTGGCGTATAAGTATGGTAAAATATAAGAGCCATCTGGCTGTGAAATTGCCACAAAATTTTGTTCACCATTGGATGCAATGATAGACGCATTTACAATCGGCTCAGAAGTATTTATATCTGTAATTGTACCAATAAATTTAGCGGTATGAACATCTATTTGGAGTTCAACACCCTCGATATTCTCGGTATCTATTGCAATCAAAGAATTCGTATTTTCGTAACCTTGCTCAACGATATTTGTGGAAATTTGGTAAGTATGAAGCGGGGCGAGTCCTGTTAGCAAAAATTCGCCATTTTCGTTTGTATTGCACCAAATATTTTCATTTTCCACTTCAACGCGAATCTCTTCGTAAAACTGACCAGTTTGATCGATAACAACCCCAGAAATAGTCAGATTATTCTCTTGCATTGTCAGATTTACAGTATCATTTTCAGTTTCTAAAAATATGATTGAATCTGCCAAAATAGTGTAATTTTCTAATTCTGCTGAGATGGTGTATTGGTGAAACGGTGCTAAATTAACGATGGAAAATTCACCGGTTGCAGTTGAGGTCGTTTCTTGATAAAATCCGTCATCAGAAGTCGCTGAAACAAATGTGTTATTCAAACCAATTTGATTAATGTCAGTTACAAAACCTGTGATGGTGGAATTATTCAAAATTAGCTCGAAATTTAATATCTGCGTTTCGTTTGGCAAAAGTGTAATAGTGCTATCGGCAGGATTTGATGAATAGTTGGTTCGAGTAGCAGTTACACACCATTCTACCCCGCTTGCCAAACCTTCGAGGTAGCAATTTCCATTCTCATCGGTAACACCAGAAATAATTTCTCGCGTTACCATTCTTTCAGCAGAAATGGTTACACCACTTAATTCAGCATTTACTGAAATAGCCGATGAATAAGGCATTAATTGTTGATTTAATTCAATTGTAACGCCACCCGGCACAACCTGATTTTCAATTTCAGCAGTTTCGTAATTTGTTTTTGAAATAACCACGGTATAATAAATGCCTGGTAAAATTCTATCCATTTGATAAAAACCGTCTTCGTTTGAATAGACGGTGCTTCCTCCACCTCCTGCTAAATTTGCGGAAATTTGTGCATTTGGAATGGGTAGATTTGTGTTTACATCTGTAATGAAACCTTCTAAAATTCCAAAATTCTCATCAAGGTAAAAATCAATACCTTCGATGTTATCGCCTGGATTTACCGTCAACACCACCTCAGATTGAATATAGCCGAGCTTATAGACCGAAATTTGGAATTCACCGTAAGTTATGCCAAGTTCAAATTGCCCAGCTACATTGGTTTCACCAGAAATGACTGAAAAAGGTTCTTCCAATTGTTCAGCTTGAACCGTTGCACCAGCAATGATTTCGCCAAATTCATCGTAAACTGTTCCAGAAATTGAAGAGGGCAATGGTGTGAAAAATAAATCATGAACAACGATTTCTTCATATTCCAAAACGGTAGTTGTAATTGCTTCATTAAGTGCATAGCCCTGTTTGGTAGCGGTAATTTCGTATTGGATATCTGGCGTAACAACGAGAGAATAATTGCCGTAATTATCGCTGATTGTAGAAAAATATTGTGTCGCATTATCTACATTTGTGGCAGTAACATTAACAGCTCCGACGATTTCATCATTATTCAAAAAAGTAGTTCCCTCAATTTGAGAAATGTAGTATGAAAGTACGATATCTTGATTTGGAAGGGACTGACCTGCGGCGGTGGTAATTTCGAGAGAATCGCCGATATCGCAGATAAATCCACTTTTTTCTGCCCAAATTATGTAGGTTCCGTGATGTAAATTTAGTGTATAATTTCCCGCTCCGTTCGATATTACTGGTGTAAAATATTCTCCATTTGAAATACGATAACCTTTTACAGTTGCATTGGAAATTCCGGTGCCACCTTCCGTTACAATTTTTCCAGTAATCATACTCGCATTTGGAATCATCTCAAAATCAATATTTGAAACAGTTTG
>CAYQOZ010000055.1:7232-8644 GCA_964419355.1 uncultured Candidatus Cloacimonadota bacterium
TTCACTAAAATATCTTCTACTCCCACCAAACCGTTGTTCACATTACCAATTACGATATTTGCCTGTGGCGTTAATAAGATGTCATCGAGAGTGGTAATAGGTGGAGAAGTAGCGTCAATTTCAAGGACGGCTGCACTAGGCGAATAGTAGCCAGTTTTTTCTGCGGAAATTGTCCAACTACCAATATTTAAACCTTCAAATTGGAAAAATCCGTTTGAATTGGTGGTTTTATTTCTGATAATATCACCATTCACAGCGGTAACATTAACGCCAAAAAGTGAATTTCCATCAAGATTTTTGACATAACCTTCGGCTGTTTTTTCGTTGAATGACATCTCAATGTTCGGTAATTGAATATTTTCAGCGGCGTTAATGTACGACTCGATTGGCGAAATGAGTGTGTAACTTTCTTTATCTGCGTAAATCGTCCAAAAACCTTCGATGACGCCAATATTGTAACTACCTGTATTTGATGATATTGTGCGTGTATCACCATCAGATTTAACGGCAGAAATTGTTACATTTTCCAATAAATTGCCATCTTCATCTGTTACATCTCCATAAAATAAAGAGGGCGAATGTTCTTGAATTATTGTGATGATAACATCACCCTCCGAAGATTCAACATCGGTATCTTCGGTGATTGTAATCAAACTATCGGCAGTTTCGTAGCCAACTTTGTTACAAGTTAGAAGATAATCACCAGGCGGAATAGTTTTGGTTTCATTTCCATTTGCATTGACGGCAAGCGGAACACTATCACCTGAACCATCAATGGGATTTAATTCTGCAGTGGCAAAACTCACAGGATTTCCTTGCGGGTCTCTGATACTAAGTTGCAATGTGCCGATGTGAATTTTATAGAAAAAAGTAAACTCCTCGCTCGCAGCACTCAAACCCAATTCATCAGATGCGATTACTTTCCAAATAAAATGTGCATTTACGAGAAAATCGGAAGCATAACAAGTTACACTTTCATCTGTCGTTACTTGATCCCAAACTGGATAATGCCCAATGTTTCCGTCTTCATCTCTTATTTCATAAAGATAGATGTGATAAGTCATAGCATCCTCGACTTCGCTCCAATGAAAGGTAATATCACTATTCATAAAAGAGTCATCCGTTGGAGTTATAAGGATTGGTGGCTCGATTGAACTTTCTGTTTCGAAGGTAAAGGAAAATGGTGAAGGAATGACTTTGGAAGTGAAAAGCGGGTCGTTGCCATAATTGTTCGCCACAATCCAGTTATATTCAGTATTCGCTACAAGTGGTGAAGCATTGTCACTAAAATATCCAGAAGGATCAATATCACCATAATTTATTGATGTATTTGGCGTTATCGCCTGCCAGATTGGTTGCATTCCCACGACAATTGTTTCGCCATCTTCATCTTCTTCAACGGTAAATGGATG
>CAYQOZ010000055.1:8744-10807 GCA_964419355.1 uncultured Candidatus Cloacimonadota bacterium
GTTACACTCTGCGGTTCGTTCGTGAATACAGCATCAATATTTTGACCAAGATTGCGTTCCCAATAATAGGTGTGAGAATATGTTTTGACCAAAATTTCCAAACCAGAAGTGGAGATTTCACCACCCGTTGCACCAGCGTAACCAACACCCGGAATGTAGGTGGAAGGATAGTCTAAATTTGCCACTATTTCCATTTCAATAGTTGCAGAAGTAGATTGCGGATAAGAAGCTTGGAATAGATAGTCAACACCGCCTTCTGCGGTCAAAAATCTTTTACTAATAATGTAAATGTCGTTTGTGATTGGATCACACAATAAAGTTTCGGCATCGTGATTACCATTCGGATATTGAACGGTAATTGTTTCCGCACCAAAAATGGTATCCTCAATCGGTTCTTGTTCGGAATCTACATCTGGCTCAGGAATGCGATAGATATATTTCTCATCATTATTCAAACCATTATCGCCAATGTCCCCGACCAAAAGATAATGTTCACCCTCTATGATAGCGATGGCAATGTCTTCCCAATCTCTATTTGTAATTCCATCAATTGTGTAACTCCCCAAATGTGTGCCGTTTACATTAAAAGCATAAAGTGTGTTCTCGTCTCCGGAATCATTGTGAGTCCAAAAAACATTCGCGTTTTTACGACTTTCAACCAAACCAGAAGCTTCCGTAATCGTATCATTTTCGATGACACCTTTATCGTGCGAATTACCAAATTGAACTGCAAAAATTGAAGAAGAAATCAAAAGAAAAATAATAATAAAATATTTCATAATCACATCCTAAAATTTATAAATTGTAGTGAATTTCAAAATTGGGTTTGGAAACGAAATCACATCTAAATTAACGCTAATATTTTGAGAAAAATTGTAAGTTAAATCCGTATCTAAAAATGGTAAAAATAGCGTTTTTTCTGATGCTGAAAATAATAAAAATTGAGCGGCTACTTTCATATTTAGTTTTTTTGATAGATAAAAATGAGAATCTAAACCAAAAAGATGGTTCGGTTTGATACTAAAATCATAACTTTTTTCGGAATATTTTTCGTAATCTTCAAATTCACCAGCTTCATTTTTTTCGCGACCATTTTCATAAATATCACATTCGTAATGAAGGGCATATTCACCAAAATATTTTGCGTAATAAATCGAAAATTCTGCTGTTTTAGTTTGTAAAAGTGCACTAAATTCGATTTGAGTTGGATATGAAAAGTAGATGTTTTTGCCAACATATTCGGTACGATTGGTGTAGGTCATTTTGGATAATTCAAAAAGAGTAGCATCCACCATTTCTTCGTCAGAATTACCAATTAAAGCATCCGTATTTAACGCTCCTAAAGTGTGTTGGGCAATTTGAAAATTTCCTTTTAAATCAGCTTTTGCTTTCGGTTTGAAGGATAATCCAAAAAAATATTTTTCATATTGATAATTCAAACCAGTGGTAAATCTGAAAGCGTTTGCATCTAAATTTACCCGAATCGAATCATCGAGTGTGTTACGAAAATTTTCAGCATCGAGTGGATGATTGAAAGTAAATTCTACATCTGCATTACCGCCGTATTGACGAATTATTCCCTCAAATTGGGCATCAAAATTACCTTCGATAGATGAATTTAGCCAACTAATTTCTCCACCAAATGATAAATTTTCATAAATTTCTCCACCAAAACCAACATCAAATTTATTAATACTGATGTTCAAATTGGAGAACATGTCCACATCCATCGCTACTTTTGTAATTTCAGAGTTGGTGCTATCTTGTAAAACGCCACCCATTCCATTGCCAATGTAATCAAAATCAAGATGAAATTCGTTGGAAAAAGAAAATCCAAAAGCACCATAATTTTGAACAGGAATTGCCATCACAAAATTTTGAATGCCACCTTTTTGCCCGCCTTCAATATTTGTTTTGGGATAATTTGGCGACAAATTATCGTCCGCAAAACTATCGATAACATTATCAACGATACCGTTAATTTTACTTTTCGGATTGTAAAAATTATTCAAATTTAGAGAGATTGACGGAGTCGTTTCAATTTCAATAATTTTGGTTTTCAC
>CAYQOZ010000056.1:0-8129 GCA_964419355.1 uncultured Candidatus Cloacimonadota bacterium
ATAAACACAACTACAATATGAACCACTCCGTTGGTATGAGCATTGGCATTATTGCTTGCATTACTTTACCATTTGTTGTGATTGGGATACTATTTATTGTTAGTTATATTCTAAAAAAATAACCCCGCCTTAAGACGGGGTTTTTATTGTTAATTCTTTTCTGCAATCACAAAGATAGAATCTGCCGAAGCAAAGCCTATCTCCTTTATCCGAGTTCGTAGTTTTTTGCCTTTTTCAATCAAACTCTCGGCATTTTCCTTATCTTTCAAAACATTCAAATAATGATTAACTGTTTTCGTAAGTTGTTCTACCAATTTTTCTTCAAGTGGATTTTCTACAGGATAGGTATATTCAAGATACTCAACTTCAGTTAATGCGAGTTTTTCGATAATCTCTTTGATTTCTGCTTTTGTGTAAGTAACATTATGCAACCTTCCCATAAATCTATCAATTTCAGCCGCCCAATGGTGAAAAAGGATGTGTGTTTTTTGTGGTTCCGTTTGCCTTTCATCACAAATCATTTCATTGATGAAAATATACTTTTGGGAAACTCTTTTCATCTCTGTCAACACAATCTCTAAATTATGCATATGGTGAAGTGAGTTTGACATCGCCACAATATCAAAACTATCATCAGCAAAATTCATCTTTTCGCCACTCATTTTTTGGAATGAAATTTTTTCATCTTTGAAATGCTCTTCAGCCATTTTCAACATTCGTTCATCTGTATCAATCCCTACAATTTCATCGAAGCTACCTAATGAATGCTGCAATAAATGCACAAATTCTCCACGACCAGTGGCAATATCTAAAATTTTACCACCACTAATTTTACTTAATTTTTCTGCTATTTTTTGCATAATTACTCCTTTTAGGTATCTATTTTCCAGAAATCGTTAATTTACCAAATTTTATCCAAGGTAAAATTGAGCCACCAAAGTTGACTCGTTCTTGGGAAATTTCCTTTATTTCTAATAACATTTGAGCAATATTTCCCGCTATCATAGATTCTGAAATTGGATATTGGATTTCGCCATTTTTGATGTAATAACTATTTTTTGCAACTCCACTAAAATCTCCATTACTGGCGGGTTCTCCTCCGCTAAAACGACAAAGCAGAATACCTTCATCTACCGATTTTAGCATTTCATCAAAAGGAGTTTTACCAACATCAACCACAAAACAATCACCGTGATTAACAGCTTTTTTCAAACCTGTTTTTTTGGCTCCATATTGAGATAACAAATATGTTCGCAAAATTCCCTTTTCGATAATCGTGCTATTTTGTGCTGCGTAACCATCATTTGTAATGCGATAGCCAACTGCCAACTCTTCTGAAATTGGGTTTGAATGAAGCGTGAAAATCTCTTCTGCAACTTTTTTATCCAATTTATCTGTAAAGAAAGAATTTTTTGTAATTAATTGTGAATCGTAAAGTGCACCAGAAATATAATAGAGAAACTCATCCATACAATCTGGTGTTACTATCACATCACCGACAAATTTTTCAGGAATTGATTTTGTCTCCAATTGCTCCGCAGATTGCTTAATTAATGTTTCAAAGGTTCCACATTCCATTAGTGGTTTATCCAATGTTTTTGCAGAAAAGCCAGAATAATTAAATGAAGAAGTTTTCTGCCCAATTTTCGTAGTAAACATTGCACCAAAGTTGTAATATCCATCATCTGCAACAAAATCTACTCCGTTAGAATTTTGTTTATACTCACTTTTTTTAGTGAAATCAAAATTGATCTCTTCTAAAATAGTATTTGGATATTTTTCTTTTGAATATTGCAAAAATTCTTGCAATCTATCGTACATCAAGTCTAAATTTGCTTCTTGCACATCTGTCTCAAAAATTCTTGTTGGTTGCACTTCTGCAATATCATTTGCTTCATCTGCTTTGGAAGATTTCGCAATTTCAATCACCTCTTTTACAGCTTCATCAATTGAATTTTTATCTAATTTATTTATCGTGACTGAACCACTTTTGTCCGATAAAATCCCGCGTAAAGTAAGATTTGTTTCAAAGGTTGTACGAAACAGACTTATTTTATCTGCGGCAACATTTAATTCTTGTTTTTCAGAAATATTCAAAGTGCATTGTGATTTTTCTGCTCCCGCTTTGACAAGAGCACCTACACTGTATTTTACCATATCCTTATAATTCATTATTTACCTCCAAGATTTACTTTGCATTTTAGAGCTGGTCCACCCATTCCAACGGGAATCGGTTGTTTTTTGCCACACATACCACTACAATCCCACTTCATATCATCAGAAACCATTGTTACTGTTTTCAAAAGATCAAAAGCAACACCAGACATCGTCGTATCTTTGATAGCCTTACCCAACTTACCATTTTTGATTTCATACCCCAAAACCACACCAAACATAAATTCACTTGTCGAATCTGCCTGACCGTTAGATGGTTTCATTAAATAATAACCATCCTCGATAGATGCTATCATCTCTTCAATCTTACTTTTTCCTGGCAAAATTGCTGTATTTCTCATTCGCACCAAAGGTTCATCTGCAAAACGATATGCTCTTGCATTTCCAGTTGGTTTCATGCCAAGATGCAATGCTGTTTCCTTGCTATGCATATAACTTTTTAAAACACCATTTTCAATAATAATAGCGTCTTCTGTTTTTGTTCCTTCATCATCCACAAAAACAGGAACAGGACACTGCTTACCAAAAGCTGTATGTGCAAAATCAACCAAAGAAACAAGCGGACTTGCCACTTGTTGATTGAGATAATCTGCTGCTACAGAGCCACCCAACACAAGATCTGCTTCGGTGGTGTGTCCGATTGCTTCGTGAGCAAGAATACCAGCAAGATTAGCATCAAGCACACATTCATGAACTCCAGCTTTTGCATAGACGCCTTCTGCTTTTTTCATTAAATGCTCATATTGCCTATCAATTTTTTCAAATAATGAAGATGCTTTCTCGAATACATCTTCAAACTGACCAAATCCACCGTAAACCTCAAAAATTTCAATTGGTTTATTATTGGCATCATCGATAGTCAATACAATATACATCATCGTTCGTGGAATCATTGAATAACTTGCAGAACCATCTGAAGTAAGAAGGTTTTTTTGCATATCCAATCCACCGAGATATACCATTCTTAATTTTAATTTTGGATATTTTGCTAAAATGTAGTTATCAATTTCACGCACAAAATCCAATAATTCTTTTTGCGATTTTCGCTGTTTTAGCGTTGTAAAATCATTTATTGATTCCGTTGGATTATGTGGCAAAGTTGAAGCTGGTTTTTTGATGCGAGAATCTAAAAATGTTGCATTTTTGCCAGCTGCTTCAATAACTCGTTTCACTTGTTCATCAGACACATTTGGGTTGGAAGCAAAGCCCCAAACGCCATTTTTAAACACTCTTGCCGATACTCCGCCAGTAGCGGATTTTCGGTTTCCCATCACATCACCGTTCAACACATAAATAGATGTATCACGATTTTCCTGCACGCGTAATTCAGTATAATTCTTGAATTGATTTGCGTATTTTTTTAAGTTCATACTACTCCTCCAAATTATTATTTTTTAATCTTCAAATCTTACATTCGTTAAATCTTTCAACATTTTAACATCCAATATTTCATCGACAAAAAGATAAAGTCTGGGTGCAATATATTTTACGGCATTATCTTCACAAGTAATTTTATCCCAAAAATATCCATTTAGAGTTTGTAAATCGGCATCTAAATAAGCTCGTGTGGTATTTGAAGATAGATAAACTTGCAAAAATTCACTGTTATTTTTTCCACAATAAATAATTTGATCATTCGCTTCCAAGTCGTTCATTTTATACCCGGCATTTACTTTTATAGATTCATTTTTACTATTCTGGGAGATGAATGAACAATTTTTCAAATCGCCATCTGGTTTAATGAAATTGTTAGTTTCAATTGGTTCTTGCAGCATAAATTTTCCAGTATTTTGGTAAATTTTCACAGTGTGTAACATTATCGGATTTTTGGGCAAAAGGAGAAAAAACTGTTCTACTTTAATACCTTTTAATTTTTCATTCTTCACAATCTCCGTTGTAATGCAAACCCCTTCCCATTTATTTCCTAAAACATCGTTTTTTTTCACAAATTTAGCAGAATTATTCTCTGCTAAAATCGACTTTAAATTCATTCGTTCTGGAATTGAATAGATACCTCCAATCCATGGTTTCCACCAACTTTTGGAACACGGTTTTGGAAAAGAAGAATCTAACCATTCTCTCTCTTGAAATTTAAAAGAGTGCAATGTTGGTGCAAAATCTGGTGAAGTTTCCAGTGAAATAATGCCATTCTCCACTTGCAAAATTTCCTTTCCGTTCAATTTCAATTTTTCGCAATTTACGCCACTTTTAGCAATTGGGAAAACAACCTTTTCGCAAATCCTTGAAACATCGTTTAATCTCGTATTTAAGGTAACTGTCTCACGATTTTTACCAGAATTACACACAACCGTTTCGGTAATTTTTGAGATTGGTTTTTTTTCGGAAAATTCTCCCGATAAAATTGTTTCCGTTCCCATTTTCACGATCACATTTCCATCATAATTTTTCTTTTTATTCTCAACTACTTCAACCTGAAATTGCTTATCCACAAAGGGATTTCCATTATTTATACAAAGCTCCATATCTTGTTTCGGAAATGATTCCTCAAAATGTTGTTGCATCGCAAATTCTCGAAATTTATGTGCATTTGAAAAAGTATTTATCGCTATTTTCACAGGATTTGTTACCCATTTTTCACCTTTTTTCAAGTTAGATAAATCATACTCAAAAAACTTCTCCCAATTACCAAATTTAATCTTCACATCATTGCTCCAACACACGCCAACTGATTCGTCTTCATTTTTGGAAAATAGCCAATTTTCGGTAAGATTATCTGCATCCCAATTTCCTGTTCCGCCTATCACGTCTTCTCTCGTTTCAATAAGTTCGCCCTTGTATGGCAATGTTAAACACGAAATGCCAAGCCCAAGACTATCCTTCAAAAATAGCTCTTTATCAGAAGAGAAATTGATATTTTCAAATTCAAACCATCGTTCCACAATGCCATTTGCAAAAAGTTTCTGAGCAATAATAAAACTGATACCTTTGAATTTTTCAGAAGAGAAATATACTTTCAAAGTTATTGTGGAACCCTCGATTTGATGTTCCACTTTATCGCATTTCCGTTTATTGAACTCATCGGAATACGGTTTACCGAGCTTTGGAAAACGAAACCCACACCAATTTCCATCTGAATTTATGTCACCAAGCCGAAAATTATTAATAAAGTCTGTATGTTCCATCAAAAGTTTATACTTACCATTTCCGATAATATAATTAATTTGACCTTTACCATAAAACATTCCAGTTATTGTTTGAAAAATACTGTTAATTCTACGAGTAAAACTAAGCGATTCATTATTTTTTCGCGTTGCGATAACGGTGATTTCGGGTGAATACACCCCACTCTTTTTCAGAATATATTTTGTAGAAATCGAACGCTTCTCTTTCGCTTTCAACTCAACAAAAAATGAATTTTGAGGAAATGCTAACCACGCTGTATTTGGTAAAGTAAATTTAAATTTCACATCCTCATTGAAATTATTTTCAATATCGAGATAAATATCGGATTCAGTATCGGTAAAGCAAATTCCAGCTCTTTTCGATAACGATATTTTCGCTGGAAATATAGGCTCAACCCCAACTTGAAAATTTGCTTTCTTTCCATCGATTTCTATCTCGGTAATAACGCAAGGGTGAGTTTTCCACACATTTTGTTCTTTGACAATTTTATCTACAAAAAAATCTGCATGAAAAGACAATTCATCTTTCACAACCAGCTTTTTATTCAAGTTAAACGAAATATTTTTCTCGCCAATCCCTTTCAAGCTAATATTCAGAGGTTCATTTGTTTTATTGATTATATCGTACCTAATTTTGTATTTTTTACCAAAAACCAATTTCAAATTTTCCACTGTGGCTGTGATAGAATAGGCGTCTGTTTCAATTTTCCGAAGACCTCTTCCACGTCGGGAATATTCTAACAAAAGATATCTTTCGGATTTTTTCCATTCATAAGTAAAATATTCAAATTCATTCTCTTTGCGACCATCTGGCACTACCTCTATGTGTCTGATGCTATCTTCATACCAATCTATTTCTGTAAAATAATCTTTTACAAGTTCATTTTTCAGAGCAGATGGAATCAAGTTTATGAGGTGAGTTGAATCATCTCTATCTTCCCAAAAGAAGCCCGTTTTTTTGTAAAGTGGAACTGCTTTTGTGTTACCGCTCCAAGTGTAAAGATCTAACCTATCCCAACCGAGCTCGATAGTTTTTTGCACCGCCGTGAGTACCAATTTTTTACCGATTTTCTTACCATGATAATCATCTCGAACATTCAGAAGATTAATGTATAAAGCACCCGTATCTTCTTGATATTCATACAAATTGCAATATCCCACTACTAGTTCGCCAGCCAATGCCAACCATGCTTTCAAGTGAATAGAGTTTTCCTCGTCGGTAATCACATCTTGTGCACTCGTAAGAAAGGTTTCACCTAGCCAACCTTCATTACTATTTTGCCACATCTCTGCTACTGCCTCTGCATATTTATGACTATATTCTATAATTTTTATATTCTTCATTTCATCTCCTGTAAATGTGTTTTTTTAAATTGCGGTTCCCACCCATAAACGCGTGGGAACCGCTGTGTTATTCAGCTAAACGCTGAACCTCTCTGCAAATTTAATCATTTCACCTCCCTGCTGATGTTTAAAGACATCAGACTCTATTTTTTTCAGTTTCCAAAGAGGATTTGGAAACCTTTGTGATTTCACTTTTTTTTAAACTATACATCATCCATTTATAGCGATGCTCTCTTGCTCATCCACAAACTGATTCGTATAAAGATTATAGTAATAACCTTTTTGTTTAATGAGATCATAATGAGTGCCCTCTTCTGTAATTTTGCCATTTCTGATCACAAGAATGCGATCCGCCGAACGAATAGTGGAAAGCCGATGTGCAATAATAAAGCTTGTTCTACCCGCCAACACCGTGTGAATCGCCTTTTGGATAAGTTGTTCTGTTTCTGTATCTACTGAAGAAGTTGCTTCGTCTAATACAAATATACGTGGGTTTGCCAAAATTGCCCTAGCAAAAGAGATGAGCTGTTTTTCTCCTGTGGAAAGTTTTGCACCACCTTCGCCCACTTCTGCATCGTATCCATTTTCCATTTTAATGATGAATTCATGCGCATTTACCAATTTTGCAGCTGTGATAATTTCCTCATTAGTTGCATCCAACTTACTATAAGCAATATTTTCTTTGATAGAACCACTGAATAGATGTGGTGTTTGCAACACATAACCAAGATTAGAATGCAACCACAACATTGAACGTTCTCTATAATCCACACCATCAATCAAAATCTTTCCTTTAGTTGGTTCGTAGAAACGACAAGCCAGGTTTACGAGTGTACTCTTTCCAGAGCCAGTTTCTCCCACCAATGCAATAGTCTCACCAGCTTTCACATTAAGTTGAAAATTTTCCAAAATGTTTTCACCTTCTTTGTAGCTGAAAGTAACGTTTTCAAAAGTAATATTCCCCTTTATTTTCGGCCAATTTTCTTGCTTCATTTTCAGAATAGTACCAAACTCCCGCGTTATTTGAGAATTATCTTTGATTTGTGGCACCTCTTCTATCATGGAGAAGATGCGTTCCGCCGAAGCTTGTGCATTCTGTAATTCGGCAAATACGCGCGCCATCTCCCTTAATGGTTCAAAAAATTGCACAGAATAGGATATAAAAGCAACTAACGTACCGTAAGTAATGGCTTGTACCATCACAGCTTCGCCGCCAAACCAAAGAGCAAAACCAGTACCAATGCTCCCCAAAGTAAGTATTGCTGGTAAATACAATGATGAAAATATTGCCGCTTTTACCGATGAACGATACATTGCAGTTGTATTTACCTGAAATTCTTTTAAGTTTTCCGTTTCACGAACCAATGTTTTAGTCGTTTTAGCACCAGAGATTCCTTCATTGAAGGCACTCGTTATTTTGGAATTTGTTTTCCTTACTTTTCGATAACTCTTCAATATTTTTTTTTG
>CAYQOZ010000056.1:8229-10806 GCA_964419355.1 uncultured Candidatus Cloacimonadota bacterium
CCTTTCTTACGAATATCATAGATAAGATGCATCTCTATCTTGCCTGCAATATCAATGAAAAAGAAAATATTCAAAGATTGAACTACGACAATAGCAAGAAAAACCAATCCATACCACATTATTCCGTCTGTATTTTGGGGTATAACGAAATTATCGATAGCATACTTACTCATCAATGGAAATAAAACATCTACTCCTGCTAAGGACAGCATAAAAATTCCCAAAAGTAACATCTTCTTTTTATATGGTTTACAGAAAACCAATAACTTTTTCCATAAAGCTAAATCAAATTTTTTATTATATTCTTTCTCTTCGAATGCACTGTGCATAATTTATCCTCATTTAATTTTACTACTTTAGCTAATTTTAGCCATTTCACTATCTTCCGAAAGATTTTTTTCCAATGAATTTTGGATTGCCCAAACACGCTTGTACAAGCCTTCTTGTTCAATAAGCTCCGCGTGAATTCCCTTTTGAGTTATATTACCATCTTCCAAAACCAAGATTATATCTGCTTCTGCAAGCGTAACGAGTCGGTGCGAAATAATGAAAGTGGTAGATTTATTCTCCAATTTCTGTAATCTTCGCCGAATTGCAACATCAGTTTCGGTATCCACTGCACTCAAGCTATCATCAAAAATGAGAATGGGCTTGCTCTTGATGATGGTACGTGCAATTGCCACTCGCTGTTTCTGACCACCAGAGAGGGTTACGCCCTTTTCACCTACCGCAGTATCATAGCCATCTTCAAAACTTTTTATCACATCGTGAACTGATGCAATGTGAGCCGCTTTATAGATGACATCTTCTTGCACATCTTTGAGAGCAAGACCAATATTATCCTTCAAAGATTTGGAAAATAAAAATGGTTCTTGCAATACAATGCCAATGTTCTCACGCAATGCCTTTTTGGAAATCTTCTTCACATCGACTCCATCTATTTTGATAGTACCAGCCTGATTATCATACAACCTTAGCAACAAGCTTACCAAGGTGGATTTTCCTGAACCAGTAGGGCCAAGGATTGCTACAGTTTGCCCTTTCTCTACCTTGAAAGATATATTTTTAAGAATTGGGTGATTATCTTCATACTGAAAACTCACATTTTCAAATTCGATATTACCCTCAAATTTAGTCACAGGAATACCAGCTTCCATATCTTCAATTGGCTCATCTAAAATTTCTTGAATACGCTCGATAGAAACAAGTGCTTTTCCCATATCGGTAAGCACTCTTCCCAACTGACGCACCGGCCAAAGTAACATTCCAACGTAGGAAGAAAAAGCCAGTAGCGTTCCTAAGGTGATTACTCCTTTGGCAGCCCAATATGTCCCCAAAACTGTAACGGCAATTATTTGCATCAAACTTAATAAATCGGAAACTGACCAATACCATGCCAATAATCTGATTAACTTGTAGGTTAAATCGCGATATTCTACATTTCTTTTATCAAATTTATCAATCTCATATTTCTGACGAGCAAAAGCACGCACCACTCTCACACCACTTAAATTTTCCTGTAGAACAGTGGAAAGTCTTCCTTCAGACTCATCAGATGCCTTGAAAGCACTCTTCACTTTGATAAAGAAGATGACAGCAAAAATAAAAATGAAGGGTACTAAGGAAAGTGAGATAAGCGTCATCTCTACACTCATTGGCAACATAAATGAGAGTGCAAAGAAAAGCATAAAAAATGCTCTGCCCACTTCCACCAATTGCATCGAAAAAAAGCGACGAATCGTTTCCACATCAGAGGTGCAACGCTGAATTAAATCACCTGTTTTTGCTTTCACATGATAATCGAAAGGCAAATACTGCAAATGATTATAGACTTTATCTCGAATTTTACGAGCAATCGACTCCGAAGCAGTTGCCGACCATTTCCCTCTAAAAAATAGGAAGATGCCAAGAGATAGCGTCAGCAAAACAAGAATAAAACTACACATCCATAAACTTTGGACCAAAACACTTTTTCCACCCAAAAAATCGAAACCTGCAATAATCAATGGTTGCATCCAACCACTTGTTTCTATCGGGTTATTACCAATAATTGAATCTATTGTAACACGCAACACCATCGGCCAAGCGAAGCGTAAAAATATTGATATTCCAACCGCTAAGATTGAGATAACATACAACCAGCGGTTGCCCTTCATAAAATCCCAAAGTAATTTAAATTTTTTCATTATTCATCTCTCATTAACTATTCATTTAATCTTGTGTATTTTCAAAAAATACTATCTCATTTACTATAAACAAAAAAGCTCGTGGGTTATCCCACGAGCTTTCGTACCTGCTTTGCTTTAGATACAAAAATAGTGAGATTTGCCCTCTTCTCTTGGACCAATCCCACTAAAGCTTGACTGATTTCTCAGTCTATATATTCAATAGATAGATATATAACCAACCTATCGCTAAAAATTCTACTTTGTTTCTACAGAATTGATCGTCCGTTAGAAAGAACCACCCGGTAATGTATTTTGTCTAATCATGCGAACCTCCTTATTTTTATTATTCACAAAAAAGTGAACTGATACCCCCGTTTTTGATAGAGACATTATTTGTCAACTTTTTTTT
>CAYQOZ010000057.1:0-10803 GCA_964419355.1 uncultured Candidatus Cloacimonadota bacterium
CCCATTCGGGGTGATAGGTAGAAATCTCCACAAAGTCGGCAGGTGGATTGGGTGGAACTTATGTAAATGGGCATAGTGGTTATTTTTTTATCGGTGGGACGACTATAGAATTCGGGCAAGACTTTAATTTGAATGATCCAGCATGGGAAATTAGTATAATAGCGATATCTGCACCGTTAGCAAATAATATCGAAGTATCAATTAATGAAGATGCTACGGTAGCGATTACACTTACCGGTTGTGATGCAGATGGAGACGAAATTACATTTACGGTAGTAGATGAACCAACTAATGGAACATTATCTGGCACTGTACCAGTTTTGACTTATACTCCAAATGCAGGGTGGTTCGGCGTTGATACATTTACCTACCAAGCAAATGATGGAGCGTTAGATAGTGAAATTGCCACGGTAACGATTACGGTAAATGAGTCAATAGTTCCAGATGGTTCCGGTATAGAATCTGACCCTTATCAAATTGCAAACTTGGCAAACTTAAGATGGTTATCAGAGACTTCTTCTGTTTGGGATAAATATTTCATCCAAACTGCTGATATTGATGCTACTGAAACAAGCAGTTGGAATGATGGTGCAGGTTTCAGTCCCATAGGAAATAGCACTACATCGTTCCAAGGAGATTATGATGGTCAAAATCATACTATCAGCAATCTATATATTTCTCGTGAAAGTAACAATGTGGGACTTTTCGGTAAGTTATCTGGGACTATAGCGAATCTGGGACTTGTGGATGTGAATATTTATAATGGTTCTGGTAATTTCATTGGAGCACTCATTGGTTTTGGAGGTACAGCTATCAATTGTTATTCATCAGGTTCAGTGAGTGGAGCCATGCATGTAGGAGGACTTATTGGAGGATGGGGTAATGCTGTGTCCTGTTATTCCTCAGCCAATGTTTACGGATATTATTACATAGGCGGACTGATGGGAACAGGTGGTAGTGCCACTAATAGTTATGCCATGGGCAGCACGATAAATGGTCATGATAATACTGGTGGTTTGATGGGATATTTGGAAATCGGAAATGTGACGAACTGCTATTCGGCATCTTCATCTCAAACCTCCGGCGGTCTTATGGGAGGGTTCAATACTGAAATGTCTTCCGTAACGAATTCATTTTGGGATATTACCGTATCCGGTCAATCAAGCAGTGCTGGAGGCACCGGTAAAACCACAGCAGAAATGAAAGACTACGTCACATTTACCGCAGCCGATTGGGATTTTGAAATTGAAACAGTAAACGGTACAAATAATTATTGGGATATTGATAATGCGAACGGCATTTTCAATTCTGGCTATCCTTTCTTAAGTTGGCAAAACGGTGATGAGGTTTTGTTTGATTATAACGACGCTCCCGTAGCAGATGATATTGCCGTGACTACAGATGAAGATGTAGCAGTAGCGATTACACTTACTGGTTCTGATGCAGATGGTGATGAACTTACTTTTTCTATTGTAGATGAACCAACTAATGGAACATTATCTGGCACTGTAACCGAATTGACTTATACTCCAAATACAAATTGGTTTGGTAGTGATATATTTACTTATAAAGCTAATGATGGTGAATTAGATTCAGAACTTGCTACGGTAACGATTACAGTGAATTCAACAAATACCGCCCCAATTGCAGAAGACATTTCAGTAGAAACAGATGAGAATATTGCGATTGAGATTATCCTTGTCGGTAATGATGCAGATGGTGATGAACTGACTTATGCAATTGAGACACAACCAATAAACGGTGTGGCCATCAATGAGGGTGGGGTAGTTCAATACACCCCAAATGCAGGTTGGTTTGGCGTAGATACATTTACTTACAAGGCTAATGATGGTGAGTTAGACTCTGACATTGCCACCGTTTCTATTACGGTAAATGAGGTGTTAGCTCCACCACCAGCACCAACTAATGTGCAAATTGTAGTAACAGTAGATGATATTAATCATATGGTTCGTACAATCAGTTGGAATCCAGCAGTAGGGGTAGATTACTACAATGTTTATGTTTGCGATACCCCATATGGAGAATTTGTGCAACTCAACGAAGAACCAATCACCGATACTACTTTTGAGTCGGTTGGTGGGTCTGTGATGAAATTCTTCCGAGTAACAGCTAATAACGGTGGAGTTGTAACCATCTCACCGAAGAAGTCTAATTTTAGAGATTAGAAAATTAAAAACCGCTCCGAATGGAGCGGTTTTTTTGTGTTACTTAAAATTTGGTTGCAAAAAATGGTGGACCCAAGAGGAATCGAACCTCTGACCGTCCGGTTATGAGCCGGAAGCTCTACCAACTGAGCTATAGGTCCATTATTAAAAGGAAGTTTAAAACTAATTTTGCAGTTTGAATGTCAAGATTTTCCTACTCTTTCACATTAAAGTTATCAATAAATTCTTGCAAAACATTGCTTCTGGAAGGATGACGAAGTTTGATGAGAGCCTTCTCCTCAATTTGGCGAATACGCTCTCTGGTTACGCCAAAAATACTTCCTACTTCCTCCAAAGTTCTGTGATAACCATCATCAATTCCAAAGCGTAAACGAATTACTCTCTCCTCTCGAGATTCTAACGTTTGTAATACTTCATCAACTTGGTTTCTCAATAGATTTCTCTCTGCAGTTCTTTCTGGAGAGATTGTTCCTTTATCTTCGATAAAATCATCTAACAAACTGTCATCATCATCATCACCAATTGGTTTATCCAGTGAGACAGGTTCTTTTGTAATATAGAGGATATTCTTAACTTTTTCCACGGTAAGATTCATTTTATTGGCAATTTCTTCTGGATATGGTTCTCTGCTTAATTCCTGCATAAGCTTTCTGCTGGCTCTTTTAACTTTATTAATTGCCTCGATCATATGCACAGGAATTCTAATTGTTCGAGCTTGATCTGCAATGGCTCTGGTTATCGATTGCCTAATCCACCAAGTGGCATAAGTGCTAAATTTGAATCCTTTACGATAGTCATATTTTTCTACTGCTCGCATCAAGCCTGCATTTCCTTCTTGGATGAGATCCAAAAAATCTAAACCACGATTATTATAGCGTTTAGCAATACTCACCACGAGGCGAACATTCGCTTCAATCATATCTCTTTTGGCACGCTCTTTCATCTTCTCACCGCGAGATATCTCTTCCAAAAGATCAATCATCTCTTGAGCAGTCATTTTTGTTTCTAATTCTACTCGTCGAATTTTTCTACGAGCATTTTTAATTTTTCGTAATGTTTCGATGAAAACGCTAGGTTCGATATTTGTTATTTTATAAACTTCTTTGTATTCCTCTTCCGATTTTTCTGCTTTCCTGCCGAATGTGCAAACTTCATCGATGGTATATCTTCTAATTTTAGAAAGATCTTTAATCTTTTTTTGACTACTTCTTATCCGATCCACCAAACTTCTAATTCGATAAACCATTCGTTTTAGCAATTTTTCATTATATCTTAGTGAACCAAATATTTCAATGAGTTCATTACGCTTATTTTCTAAAAGTTCATTTTCAAATGGCACCCCATTGTTATCGAGTTCACTATCATCCACTATCTCGCCAACTTCATCAAAAATTTGACCAGTATTAACAATTAAATTTTCAAATTTATTTATCAGAGATGATTCCTGTGCTTTATCTATCCAAGTGCCGTAATCAATTTTGAAAATATGCCCAACTTTAATTCGTTTTTCTCTGTATCGATGCAAAAAATTCTTCATCTCTCGCAAAGTGCTACCACTTATAAAAATAAATTTATTAACATATTTCTGACCGCTTTCAATCTTTTTTGCAATGCGGATTTCGCCTTCACGATCCAAAAGTGGAACACGCCCCATTTCACTTAAATACATTCTAACTGGATCATCGTAATAACGTTTGTTACTAAATTTTTTAACAACTCGTTTTTTCTTTAATAATTGTTTCTTTTTAGTAACTTTTTTTTGTGATTCATCCACCAATTCAATTCCTGCTTCGCCAATTTCTTCGATAATTTTTTCAATCTTATCCAAAAAAATTGGGTTGTTTGGAATAATATTATTGATTTGTTTGAATGTCAAAACTTTCTGATTTTTGTTCCCAAGTGCGACTAATTTTTTTATACATTCATTATAGCTAAGCATTTACACTCCCCTAATATAAAGTTTTGCTAACAACTTTCTTATTTATTTTCATCAATTCTTTTTTAATTTTTTGTTTCTCTGCAAAATCTGCTTTGGAACTTTTTCCCATCTTAATTTTTTTATTAATTTCAACCAATTGTTGATTTAATTTTCGATACTGCAATTGACTCAACACTTTATCTGAGTCAAGATTAGGAATCTCAGAAATTATTAGTTCTGAAAGTTTATTTTGAACCATTTCATCTTTTATTTCATCAATTAAATTAGACATATTTCCCATATATTCATTATTTTTATTCAAAAATTCAAATATACTTCGATAAATATTACTGAAATAATAACTCGAATCTATCTTTTGTGCAACATTTTTATATTCTATTTTGCGATTAATTAACAAAATTAAAAGATTACGCTCCGCCTCAAACCTATCGATTGTTTCCTGAACAACGTTTGCGTTCTGGCGATTTGTGTTTTTTCTAATCTTGGAAAATATAGAACTTTCATGAACTCCAAATTTATCGGAAATTTCTTTGATGAAAAGATCTCGTGCAATTGCATCTTCAAATTCATTAATGATTTCGATTAGTTGTGTCAATTTTGTTTGTTCATTTAATTTCAAGCGAGTATCTTTTTTTAGAAATTCAATTAAAGTTAAAGCAGAAGATATTTTTATTTCCAGTTTTTTAGCTCCAAATTTTTGCAAAAATCCATCTGGATCTTCATCATTTTCAAATGATACAATTTTTACCGTAAAACCATGTTTTGTAATATTTGATGCTGCACGTAATGCTGCTTTTACACCAGCATTATCGCCATCGTAAAGCATAACAAAATTTTTGGTAAACCTGCTTAACAATCTAATTTGATCATCCGTGAGAGAAGTTCCAAGAGATGCAACCGAATTGGTAAAGTCATTTTCATACAAACGCAAAAAATCTGTATAACCCTCGCAAATAAGAACACAATCCATTCTGGAAATATCATATTTGGTAATGTTGAGCCCGTAAAGTTCTTTACCTTTTGTGTAGATGGAGGTTGTGGGTGAATTTACATATTTTCCGCCCGATTGATTTTCGTGTAAAACTCTACCACCAAAAGCAATTACTTTTCCTGTATTATCGTGAATTGGAAACATCAATCTGTCGCGAAAAAGGTCGTTATTATTTGCTGTAAAAAGTCCAGTTTCATTTAATATTTTTTGGTTAATACTATTTTTTATTAGATGATTTTTCAAGCTAGCATAACTGTTCAATGCATACCCGATTTGAAATTTGTTAATTGTCTCTTTCGAGATTTTTCTATCTTCTAAATATTTACTGGCAAAATTTCCGTGTTCCTTCAAATTTTGATGAAAGAATGACATTGCAATTTTGTAGATTCTGTGGATTAAATCGCGTTTGTTTTTCTTTTGTGAATCCACATTATGGGTGGTAATGGCAATTCCGACTCTACTCGCCAACTTTTTGAGAGCTTCTCCGAAAGATATTTTTTCATAATCACGCACGAAAGTAATGGCATTTCCACCTTTGCCACAGCCAAAACATTTATAAATTTGTTTCTTCTCGCTCACTACAAATGAGGGAGTTTTTTCATCATGAAATGGACAGCAAGCTTTGTAGTTATTTCCAGTTTTTTTTAATGGAAAATAGCTACTGATAATATCGACGATATTATTCATCTCTAAAATTCTATCTATTTGTGAATGTTCCATTTATGTTGTTTCCAAAAATTCTCATTTTCAAATAATTCTACGCATACATCAACAATTTTTTCATCATAAAGTTTGCCTCTATTAGTCTTTATCTCTTTTAGTGCAAAACTTATTCCCAATGCGGGTCTATACGGTCTATCAAATGTGAGCGCTTCCACAACATCTGCTACGCAAATGATACGCGAACCGATATCTAGTTCATCTCCAGTTATTCCATTTGGATAACCAGAACCATCCATTTTTTCGTGATGCTGAAGAACCATTCTTGCCACAGACCAATCGAAGTCAACTGCCTCACTCAATATGTCAAATCCAACTTGAGAATGAGTTTTAATTAGTGAATATTCAAGGTCTGATATTTTTTCTGTTTTGGTTAAAATTTGGGTTGGAACATTAATTTTTCCAATATCATGAATGCGTGCCGCCATTCTAATATCGGCAATTTCGCTTTCGGTTAGTTTTATTTTTTTGGCGATGGCCACAGCAATTTCGGCTACATTTTTTTGATGTTCAACGGTATAAGGGTCGCGTAATCCTAAAGTTGAAATTAGCACATTTATTGTGCCATCAAATGCTTTTTGTAAGCGGTTGTAATTTTTTTTCCATTCCCTTTCTGCTTTTGCAAGCTCTTTTTCATGTAAAACAAAATATAAAACCATTCCAATTATCGCAATAACAAGAAGTGTAATTTCACTTAAAAGTGCTTCAGCACCAATTAGTGGTTCGATTATGAAATCAACAATCACAACACCTAATGCAAATAAAAATACCATCACCAAGAAAAGATATTCTGACTTTAAATATCGCTCATTTGTTTCACGATATTTTTGTAAATAGACAATTGAAATTGGCACCGTTCCCATAAAATAGACAATCGAGCGTAAATAATCGATGTGATTTGGCAATCCCCAATCAAGTCCACCACTTGCTTCAAGTTGAGGATTAATTTCGCTAAATATGGTCAAAAGCGTTATTATCGAGCCATAAATAAAGACCATTCCAAAGCCCCACCATGCCGAAATTTTTGGAAATTTAAAATGAAAAAAGAGATGACTCAAAAAACTATTTGCAATCGTGAGTAACACTGAACTGACGACTAACATCAGGATTATGCCCTTGGCACTTTGAGAAAATACTGTGCCAGCAAATGCACCTGAAAAACAGACAAATGTCAACGAGGCAAAAATAAAAAAAATATCACGACTTTCTGAGGTTTGATTTTTTTTCCATTCGCGATAGAATCGGTAAGTAACGAAAGAAAACACAAAGCTAATTGGTGCATAAACTATGCCGGTAAACGAAAATAAATTTTCCATTATCTTTCCTATTCTTGGAGCTCAACCACTGTTACGCCATCACCACCAGATTCGGGAGGTGGAGAGAAAAAATCGGTAACATTTTTATTGGTGCGAAGAAATTGCCGCACTTTTTGTTTTAAAATACCAGTTCCTTTTCCGTGCACAATGCGAACGGTTTTCAAACCATTTAAAATTGCTCGATCTAAAAAATTTTCAATTTCTGGTTGTGCTTCATCAAACCTGTAACCCAAAATTTTCAATTCTAATTTCGCCTTCATCTTTAGCAGAACATTTTTTTGGGAAAAGTTTTTTTTCTGTTTTTTTTCTGTCTGAAATAAATTTTCTGCAGTTGTAGAAAAAGTGATTCCGTTCACATCCACTTTCACCAAATTTGCCGAAATTTCCACCACTTCACCTTCAGAATCAAAATCTTTCATCCAAACAAGTTGCCCCACAAAAATATCTTGAATTTGCTTTTTTTTAATTCCAGAAAGTTCTTCCTCTTTTTCCCTAAAGGAGGCATTTTTTTTGGAAATTTTCTGATATGTTTTTTTAAACAACTTTTGTTTATTTGCCTTTTCAGATTTTTTTATCTCGGAAATTTCCTTGTTCAGTTCTTTTTGCATTGTTGTGAGAAAATCACGCGCTTGTTTCACAGAATTCTTCTTTATCTCTTTTGTTTCTTGTTTTTGCTGTTCTATTTTATCTTCATATTCTTTTATCTTTTGCTTAAATAAAGCGGTTTTTAGCTTATATTGATAGCTTTGATAAGCTAATTCTTTTTTCTCTGTTGCCATCTTTTTTATCAATTCTGTAAGTTCCACATTTTGGCTTCCGGCTAATCCTTTTGCTCTTTGGATAAGCTTGCCATCCAAGCCAAGTTGAGATGCCACTTCTATTGCAAAACTATTTCCGGGAAGTCCAAGCTTGAAACTATAAGTAGGAATGTGATTATCAGGATCAAATTGCATCGCGGCATTTACGCAATTCTCGTTTTTTTCTGCAAAAACTTTCAAAGCAGTATAGTGAGTTGTAATAACGCCGGTAACTTGTTTTTGAGTGAGATTTTCCAAAATCGATTGTGCCAATGCAGAACCTTGTTCGGGGTCGGTAGCAGCACCTATTTCATCAATCAAAACGAGACTATTTGCGTCTCCATTTATCAACATTTCTTTGATGTTTGAGATGTGTGACGAGAAGGTGCTAAGCGAATCTTCTAAAGATTGAAAATCACCAATATCGGCAAAAACCGTGCTGAACAATCCAATTTCGGAATCCTCTTTCGCTGGAATTGGTAAACCAGAAAGTGCCATCAAAGTTAGCAACCCAACTGTTTTGAGAGTAACTGTTTTTCCTCCGGTATTTGGTCCAGAAATAAGCAGAAGCTTGAATTTATTTCCCAATTCCAAATCAAATGGAATTACTTTTTCAATATCTTTGTAATTCAAAATTAAAATGGGGTGCCGTGCTTGATAGAATTTCAGATTTGGTTTTTGAATTATTTTGGGAATTTTGGCATCAAGTAAATTAGAAAACCTGGCAACTGCATAATAAAAATCTAATTTTTGCAAGATTTTTGTATTGGCAATAATTTCATCTTTATTTTGGAGAATTTGCTTGGTATATTCGCACTTAATTCGATAAATTTCTTTTCTCTCTTCCTCGGAAATTAAATCCAAATCGTTATTAATTTTCACCACTTCTTGCGGTTCAATAAAAACAGAAGATTTGCTTCCAGAGCGTCCGTGCACAATGCCGTTCACAAAAGTAGCAGACCCCTCTTTGATAGGAATCACAAATCTGCCATCGCGTTGTGTGATGATGTCATCATGCAAAAAATTCTTCGTTTGCAATGATTTTATCATTCCATTTAATTCAGAGACGATATTTTGGCGTAACTGCCTTTTTTTTTTGCGAATCGACCGCAAATTATCGGAAGCAGAATCTTTGATTTCACCTTCAAAATCAAAAATTTGAGTGTATCGTTTTTCCAATTTTAGAAGCTGGATAAGCTGATTAATCAGTGTTTTATAGTTTGGAAAGTCCAGCGATTCGTCAAAATCTGTTTCAATTATATTTGCAGCTACAAGATTATAATAAATTTTTCTAAACTCTTCAAAGTTATAGGTTTTATGTTTGAATTTTAGCAACAATTCTGCAACATCTGAAATTTTCTCAAAATTGTAGGAATTTTTTGTTTCGCAAATTTCTTGAATTTCTCTTGTTAGTTGCAAACGATATTCAATTTTTTGTCTATCCAAAAGTGGTATTAAGTCTTTTGTCAACTGCTTTCCCAACTCAGAATGACATTCGGAAATTAAATAATTTTTAATTTTATTATATTCGAGTTGCTGAAATGAATTCATTAATTTTTGATTTTATCTTCTATTTTTTTCTTGGTTTTTTCGAAGACATCTTTTGTTTCATCTTCAAGTTCTTTCAGCTCTTTTTGCAAAGTTCCATCTTCATTTAGAATTTCCGAATATTCCGTCTGTAAAAATTGAGTAGAATAATTAACATATCGCACAATTTTAGATGGCGATATAAAATTATTTATTGTTTCCGATTTTGGAGCAAGGTTAATGAGAGCTAACATAATTGCGATAATTAATGCACCATTCAGAAGTCCAAAAACCATTCCCAATAATCTATTTAACCATCCCAAATGCAACATTCCAATTACTAAATGCAATATTTTTATTATTATTCGCGTTATGAGATAAACCAAAATCACAATCAAAATATAGGCAATTATTAACGATAAGATTTCATTTAATCCAAAATTTTCTATAAGCGTTAATTTTACGAAAGTTCCAAATTTTGTAATTGCCAAGATTGTAAGTATGAGTCCGATTAAACCAACAACAGATTGTATGAGACCATTTCGAATTCCTTTGATTATAAATATCAGTAAAAATATTCCCAAAATTATATCAATTATATGCATTTTCTACTCTCCTTTTCAAACTTTAAAAAAGGGGAGAAATCTCCCCTAATATTTTTTTGGTATGAGATTGTTTGGATGCTTCAAAATTAACCTTGAAAGTAATCATTCTGCCTGCAAAGTTCAAGTTTGCAACTTAGAAAAATCTGGTTAAACAAGCAAATTTTGTTTAACCATATCTACAACCTATCTTTCATATCTGCGTTTTTTTCGCATCAGTTTAATTTGCTTTCTGACGGCTTCTTTTTTCTCTCTACGACGCTTTACGGCTGGCTTCTCATAGTATTTATTTTTCTTAATATCTGAGAGAAGACCCGATCTTTCACAAGCTTTTTTGAATTTCTTCAAAGTTACATTAAAAGATTCTCCACTTCTTGCTATTATTTTTGGCACTAAAATCACCCCCTCTTTACTAAACTGCAAGCAATTCAAAGAATTTTTTAGTGCAATTATTGTCAAGTCAGAAAACATGGCCTTTCGTAAATTCATAAAAGAGTTGCAACATCCACAATCGCTAATTGTCTTTTCAATATTCCACAACTACTTTATTTTTATCCCTCACAATTTCTGGCATTTGCTATCTAATTGGTTATTTTTTGGACAAATAAGAGCAAATTTATTTTCTCAATAATTACTTAATTCTTTTACAAAGTGACATCCACTCGATTTCGTGTTACGGAGAGCAGCGTTAACAATGATGGAAGCGTTTATTACTGCGTTTCTCA
>CAYQOZ010000058.1:0-8644 GCA_964419355.1 uncultured Candidatus Cloacimonadota bacterium
GTTTGCAGCGATTCGGAAAAGCGAACGGACAACACGTGGTAAAATCTCGTATCAAATTGGTGAAGAAAAATTAAAAGAGCAAATTGCGTATTGTTCACGTGTTATTCATGCCATTCATATTAAGGATATAGATGAATTTGGTGCAGCAATCAGTGTGGATCACATTGCTGAACCTGTTCGTGCTGTTCCGATTCCAAATTATTTTGAAGCAAAGCGAAAAATTCTTGAAGCGGGTGCTTTTGGTTGTAATGTTAGCGGTGGCGGTTCGTCTGTTTTTGCAGTTTGTAGTGAAGAAAAGCAAGATGAAATTGCTCAGATTATGTTTGAAAATTTTTCAGAAAGTCCCCATTTTGTGGAAATTTTAAAAACCAGAACAACCAATTTTGGAGTGCAAGAAAAATGAGTTTTTTTGTTACTTTTACCATTTACAAATTATGCAAATACTTTGTATTCCTTGACACAAAAAAACAATAATTTAAAAAAAACTTATGAAAAAAAATATTGTAATTTTGTCTGGTGGAAATTCTGAAGAAGCGGATATTTCAAGAGTTTCTTCAAAAGAAATTTTCAAAGCTCTGAATTCTGAAAAATATGAAAAATTTGTTTTAGACCCAAAAAATTTTGATTCACTCGCAAAAATGGTTTTAAAAATAGCACAAATCAACCCGTTGATTGTGTTTAACGGATTACACGGTGCGGAAGGAGAAGATGGCAGAATTCAGTCATTATTTTCTTTAGAAAATATACCTTTTACAGGTTCCAATCAGCATTCAAGTGCGATTGCGATGGATAAATATCTTTCTGGAATTTTGGCTAAATCTATTGGAATTCCAGTTCCCAAAAGAATTATTTTAAACAAAAAAAATTGGAAATTACCCAAAAATTTGAGTTTTCCAATTATTGTAAAACCAAATAATTCCGGCTCTTCGGTTGGAATTTCTTTGGTGAAAAATGAAATTGAACTTGAAAAGGCAATCATTATTTCCTTCAAATACAGCGATATTGTAATCGTAGAAGATTTCATCGATGGCAGAGAACTTACTGTAACAATTCTTGGTGAAAAAGCTCTTCCGGTTGTAGAGATAAAGCCCAAAGATGGTTGGTACGATTACAACAATAAATATACTAATGGGAATACAATTTATGAAGTGCCTGCAAAATTAAACAAATTAGAGTTGGCGACAATACAATCTTTTGCAAAGAATATTTTCTCTTTAATAGGATGTTCTGTTTACGGTCGAGTGGATTTTCGTTATGATGAAAATAAATTCTATTTTTTAGAGATTAATACTTTGCCGGGAATGACGCCATTAAGTTTAACACCAATGGCAGCCAAAGAAGCAGGATATAATTTTGAAGATTTAATTGAAAAAATAATTGAGATTTCGTTAAATAATTTTGAAGGTTTACTATGAAAAAATACATCAAATATTTAATTGTTCCGCTAATAATATTCGTTTTATTGCGCATATTATTTGTTACTGATTTTTGGGTGAATATTGAGAATAAAGTTCGAGATACATTTTTTCAAATGAGAGGTAAAAGAGATATTTCGGACAAAATAGTCATTGTGGAAATAGGTGATGAAACTTTGGCAACTCTTGATGCAAGATGGCCATTTCCTCGCGAATATCATGCACGTCTCATCGAAAATTTGGAAAAAGCGGAAGCAAAACAAATAATTTATGATATTGAATTTACAGAATCCAACAATATTTTTGATGATCAAAAATTAGTAGAAGTTTGCAAGAAATATGACAATATCATTCTTGCTGGAAAATATAACAAAAAAGATCTTAGCTCATCTACTCGAGAACAATTTTTGCCACCGCTACAACCACTTCTTGATACTGGCGTGAAATGGGGAATGGTAAATATATCCGCTGACGATGATGGGTTTATTCGCAAATATGAGATTTATCAAAAGAGAGGAAAAGAAATCAAGCTTTCTCTCGGGACTCTTTCTGTAAAAACTTTTTATGCTCAAAAAAATAGAATTATTGGTGCTAATTCGGAAGTTAAAGTTTTAAATCACAACAAAAATTTTCAAATTGCGAACAATTTTATTCCCAAAATTGATAGAAAAAAATGTTTAATTAATTTTTATGGTCCGGCAAAAACTTTCAAAACTTTCGATTATTCAAACGTAATTGATGATTCTACTTTTACCACATCTTTTGAAAAACAAATTGGTGCTGAATTAAATCAATTTTATCTAATAAAAAACGAATTTAAAGACAAAATTGTTCTAATTGGACATTCGACGGCAGAATTTTCAGATACGCATTGCACACCATTTTTTGGGACTTCTCGGAAATTTACCTCGGGGGTTGAAATTCATGCGAATTTTATCGAGATGGTTTTGCATAAAGATTACCTGAGAGAGATTTCATATCTATTATCTATGTTGATTTTTTTGATTCTTTGCTTCTTACTTTTTCCTGCAAATGTTAGAATAAGACCAACTTTATCACTCTTTTTTGGAATTATTTTTTCGATTTTTTATCTGATTTTGTCTTATCAACTATTTTCCAAAAATTCATTTTTTATACCAATTTTAGAAGTTCCAATATTGCTGATGGTAACTTATATTATTGGGTTGATTTTTCAATATATCAAAACAGCTCGTGAACGAAGATTTATCAAAAATGTTTTTGGGAAATACATAGACCCAGAACTTGTTAAAGAACTTTTGAAAGATCCATCAAAATTGAAATATGGAGGTTCTCAGGAAGAGATTAGTATTATGTATGTGGATGTTGTTTCCTTCACATCTTATACAGAGAGTCATACTCCAAAAGAGACAGTAGAACTTCTACGAGAATATCTCACTGCAATGGTAGACGTAATTACGCACAATAAAGGTACTATTGATAAATTTGTTGGAGATGAGATAATAGCACTTTTTGGAGCTCCAATTCGGATGGAAAATCATGCGTATTGGGCTTGCAAAGCTGCGTTGGAAATGCGTGAACGAATAAATGAATTGATGAAGAAGTGGGACGATGAAAGAAAAGATCCATTCGATATTGGAATTGGAATTAATAGTGGAATTGTTACGGTGGGCAATCTTGGTTCGGAACAAATTTTTGATTACACCGCAATTGGTGATAATATGAATATCGGTGCCAGAATTGAAGCGTTAACTCGTGATTATGAAACTAAAAATAATATTATTATCAGTGAAGCCACTTTTAATTTGGCAAAAGATAGAATAATTTCAGAATATATTATTGATGCAAAGGTGAAAGGTAAGGCACAAACTATTAAAATTTATGAACTTCTTGGCAGAAAAAAAGAGATTTCTGCAAAATAATATTTTGAAAAATAAAATAATATCATAAATAAACCTAATGTATTGATGTGCAATGTGTTAGATTTCAAATAACAATAAGTATATTTTGCAAGTATGCAACAGTAAATCAGCTAAAAAGCTGATTAAATGCACAATTAGAGTTTTTTTTATTGACAACATTTTAAGAAAATAAAATTGTCTGCAATGTGTTGTTCACAAATATATAAAAGGAGGAGTCAAATGAACAGACAAGGCTTAATTGACAAAATTGCAAAGGACGCTGATGTAACAAAGAAAGCTGCAAGCATCGCTTTAAAATCGTTAATCGAAGGTATCACTCTCTCTCTCGAGAAAGGTGAAAAGGTTTCTTTAGTTGGTTTTGGAACTTTTAAAGTTTCACACCGCGAAGCACGTGTGGGCGTTAATCCTCAAACAAAAGCAAAAATCCAAATTCCAGCAAGAAATGTACCTGTATTCAAAGCTGGTAAGAGACTCAAAGAAGCTGTCAGATAATCATTTTGGATTATGAAAAAGCAAGGGTTTCTTGAACTCTTGCTTTTCTTTTTATTAAAATAATTTAAGTATCTCAAAAATATAAAATAAACAGATGAGGGAAAAATGAAATTTTCAATTGAAAAAGTTGATTTACAAGCTAATATTCAGCATTTATTTAATATAGTTCCTAGTAAAAATACAATGCCAATTCTCACCAATTACCTGATAGAAGCAGATGCGGAAAAGAACAGGTTAAAATTCACGACAACAGATTTGGAGATAACTGTAATTGTAGAGTTTGAAGCGAATATTTCCGAAGGTGGAAAGATTGCTGTTTCTGCCAAAAATATGAATGAGATAATTAACACGATTCCAGATTCGATGGTTCATTTTATTTTAGAAGAGGAAAATCTGCGAATTATTTGTAAAAATGCTAAATATAATCTTCTTTGTGCAGAAAGTAGTCAATTCCCACTCATTCCACAAAAAGACACTTCAAATGTGATAGAACTTGATGCACAAATGTTTAAGAAGATGATTGATAACACTCATTTTGCCGTTGCTACAGAAATTAATCGCCCAATGTTTACGGGACTTTATTGGAAAATGGACGCCGATCAACAATTAATGGTTGCTACCGACGGGAAAAAAATTGCTGAATTCAAATTAAACAATCAAATTGATATTCCTGAATCTATTGACCAAATTATTCCCACTAAAGGATTATTGTTTTTAGATAAAATTATTACCAACGATATTTCTAAAATGTCCGTTTTGATTGAGTCGAATCGAGTTATGGTTATTTATAGCAATTACACGCTTTTCACGCATATCATCGAAGGTAGATTTCCAGATTACACCAAAGCAATTCCACAAAATAATACAAATGTATTAAAAATTGGAAAAAATCTTTTGAAAAGTGCGATTAAGCGTGTTTCCTTGATGGCATCCGAAGAGACCTTCAAAATTAAGCTGGAAATATCTTCAGAAAAATTTGAAATCAGGTCTGCAAAACGAGAAGAGGGTAAAGCTTACGAAATAATAGAAGATTTTAAATATGATGGCGAACCACTTTCTATTGCGTTTAATTTTCGATATTTAGTGGCAATATTAAGCGTTATGGAATCGGATGAAATTGAAATAAAAATGGGTCAACAAAATGAGCCGGCTCTCTTTTTTAATGCAGAAACTTTTGATGATTATTCTGCACGATTCCTGCTAATGCCACTTCGGTTAGTTTAAAGTTGGAAATTTCAGATTTAAAATTAATAAATTATCGCAGTTTTGGGGAACAATATTTAAAATTTGACACCAAAGGTTCGCTACTATTTGGTAAAAATGGAATTGGCAAAACCAATCTTTTGGAAGCTATCGCATATTTTGCATTTGGAAAATCGTTTCGAGCAAATAAAGATTTTGAACTAATCAATTTTTCAAAAGATTTTTTTCGCTTAGAAGCACATTTTAATTTGAATGAAAAAAAACACTATTTTGAAGCGGCTGCCAATAAAAATAGAAAAATATTAAAAATCGATGATACAATAGTTTCAAAAATTAGTAATCTCTACAACTATTTGAAAGTAGTTTATTTTTCCCCGGAAGATATCAATATTATTTCACTTTCACCATCTTATCGAAGAAAATTTTTGAATATGGCTTTGTCACAATATTCATTTGAATATATGCAAAATTTACGAAATTATCACAAACTAATTCGACAGCGAAATGCTTTGCTGAAAACTGATTTCAGTCTTGCTGAAAAAAAATCTTGGGATAAGCAATTAATCGAAAACATTTTGAAAATTACAAGTTCCAGGTTGAATTATTTAGATGAATTCAAACCGTTACTTATCAAATATTATCAAACCATAAGTGGAAAAAATGAAGAACTTAATTTGGAATATAGGTATTCCTATCCGGTTGGCAATCCAGATTTAAAAGATAATATTCTTGAGCAATTAGAACGCATTCAAGAGCAAGAAAAAGAACAACAACGAACTTTACTGGGTCCGCATCTTGATGATTTGGAATTTTTTATAAATGGACATTCTGCCAGGCGTTTTGGCTCTCAAGGACAGCTACGCACGATTGCAATTGCATCAAAATTGGTGCAAGCAGAATTAATCACAGAACATAATAATGAAGCTCCAATTTTGATGTTTGACGATGTTTTGGCTGACCTTGATAAAGCTCGTTCTGAAAAGATAATAAAAATGCTTAGCAAGAAACATCAAATATTTATAGCAACGCCAAATAAAGATATTTATCAACGATTTGATTTACAAGAAATTGATTTGGAAAATTTTTCAAATATGGAAATTCAATAATGAAAATGAACAAAAAAATATTTGGCTGGATGATGTATGACTTTGCAAATTCATCGTTTACGACAATAATTGTAACGGTTGTTTACAGCGTCTATTTTGTCAATAATGTGGTTGGCGATGCAGATTTAGGCTCTGCGTTGTGGGGGAGAGCAATTGCTATTTCGATGCTTCTCGTCGCCATTTCCGCACCAATTTTTGGAGCAGTAGCAGACCATTCGCGAGCTAAAAAAAGGTTCCTGTTTTTCCACACATATTTGACCATTATTTTCACAGCTTTACTTTTTTTCGTAAGAAGTGGCGACATTTCGAAAGGGATGTTTTATTTCATTATCGCTAATTTCGGTTTTCACAGTGCCAATGTTTTTTACAATGCTCTTTTGCCGGAAATCGTCAATCGTGATAAAATTGGAAAAATCTCTGGTTGGGGTTGGGCAATTGGTTACTTTGGTGGAATGCTCTCACTTTTCATTATTCTACCGTTGGTTCACAACAATTTAGTCCGTTATGTTTTTCCAGTGGTTGCTTTCTTTTTCGCAATATTTTCGATATTTATTTTTGTCTGGATTAAAGAAATTCGGCGACCATCTCAAAGAACAAATTATTTTAGAATGGCTTACAGCAGAATCCGAATTTCGTTCAAAAACATCAAAAAATTCCAAGATTTGAAGAAATTTATTTTCAGCTATTTCATTTACAATGATGCGATTACGACAATAATTACTTTTGGTGCAATTTTTGGCAAAGAAGAATTTTCGATGTCAACCAAAGATTTATTATTTTATTTCATTATTTTGCAGATTGCATCGATGTTTGGTGCATTTATTTTCAGTTTTATAATTCAAAAAATCGGTGCAAAAAAGACAATTACAATAACATTATTTTTGTGGATTTTTGCGGTGATTTGGGCATTTATGTGCAAAAGTGCAAACGAATTTTATGGAGTTGGAATTTTAGCTGGAATTGCTATTGGTTCAAGTCAATCGAGTAGTCGCACGATATTAGCACTTCTCACTCCTCCTGAAAAAATGGCAGAATTTTTCGGGTTTTACGCATTTTCAGGAAAATTAGCTGCCATTATCGGTCCGCTGATTTATGGAGAAATTGTAAGCCAAACCGGTTCTCAAAAATTTGCAATTCTTTCAGTGCTAATATTTTTTGTCGTTGGCATCATCATTTTACAAAGTGTTGATGAAGAAAGGGGAAAACAAATTGCAATAAATTGGAAAAATTAAGTTTACAAAAAAAATGATGTAAAAAAAATGTGCAGGATTTCAAATTGGGAGGAAAAATGTTAAGGACAATGCTTTTGTCAAAAATCCATCGAGCAGAGGTAAATCAGCGCGATTTGAATTATGTGGGAAGCATCACGATAGATAAAAATCTTTTGGACGCATCGGGAATGAAGCCAAATGAGAAAGTTGAAATTTTTAATATTGATAACGGCAATAGATTTGCAACTTATATTTTGGAAGGTGAAGCTAATTCTGGAATTATTGGCGTAAACGGTGCTGCCGCAAGACTTGTATCAATTGGTGATAAGTTAATCATCGTCAATTACGGTCAGCTAAACGAAGTAGAAATGGAAAATCATCAAGCAAAGATAGTTGTGGTGGAAAACAGCGAAAATACAGAATATTACGAAATATGCAAATAATAAAATCTATATCAGAAATGCAAAATATTTCCCAAAAATTAAATGGGAAAATTGGTTTCGTACCGACAATGGGTTTTTTGCACGAAGGTCATCTTAGTTTAGTGAAAGAAGCCAAAAAAAAATGTGATTTTGTGATTGTTAGCATTTTTGTAAATCCCTCTCAATTTTCTCCAAATGAAGATTTGAACAGCTATCCACGTGATTTTGAAAGAGATGTAAAATTGCTTACTGATGTTGATTTTATCTTCTTTCCACAAAATAAAGAAATTTATCCAAATGATTATAAAACTTGGATAACAGTTGAAAAAATATCTGCAGAATTTTGTGGAAAATCACGACCAATTCATTTCAGAGGCGTAGCGACAATCATTTGTAAATTGCTCAATATTGTGAATGCAGATTTTCTTTTTTTGGGCGAGAAAGATTTTCAGCAATTAGTAGTTTTAAAACAAATGGTAAAAGATTTAAATTTCAAAACTGAAGTTATTGGTTGCCCTATTATGCGTGAAAAAAGCGGTTTAGCAATGAGTTCTCGTAATAAATATTTGTCCAAAATTGAGCGAAAAAATGCAATTTCACTTTATGATTCTTTGCAGTTGGTAAAAACAAATTTCCAAAATGGAATAATTGATTCCCAAAAAAATATTTCACAAATGCAGAAATTGATTGAAGAAAAGGGTGGAATTGTTGATTATATCGAAATAATTGATTCCCAAAATTTGGAAAAAATCATACAATTAAAAGAAAGATGTCGCGTCCTTATTGCTGTGTTTTTCGGCAAAACAAGATTAATTGATAACGTAGAAATTTAATGGAAGAAGTAAATATTCTCGTTATTGGTGCTGGAGTTATTGGACTTTCCGTTGCTCAAAA
>CAYQOZ010000058.1:8744-10777 GCA_964419355.1 uncultured Candidatus Cloacimonadota bacterium
AAGTAAATATTCTCGTTATTGGTGCTGGAGTTATTGGACTTTCCGTTGCTCAAAAGTTATCGAAAAACTTTGAAGATATTGTTGTCGTCGAAACAGAAAAATCTTTTGGCAGACACACCAGTAGCCGAAATAGCGAAGTTCTACATTCAGGGATTTATTATCCGCAAAATTCTTTGAAAGCGGAACTTTGCGTAGCAGGTAATAAACTACTTTATGAATTTGCCGAAATAAATAAAATTCCATTTCAAAAATGTGGAAAACTTGTCGTTGCCACCTCTGAAAATGAAATTCCCGAACTTCACAAATTGCAAGAAAATGGTGAGAAAAACGGCGTTAAAAATTTGCAGATAATTGGTAATGAAGAATGCAATGAATTGGAACCGCAAATAAAAGCTATAAAAGCACTTCTCGTCCCAACGACAGGCATTATAGATACTCATAAATTGATGACGAAATTGAGCAAAATTGCAGAAAAAAATGGAGCTTTTATTATTTATGAAATGGAAGTTATTGGCATAAAAAAAAATGGCGATAAATATGAAGTTAAATTTTCTAATGGTGAAATATTCTTAGCAAATTATGTGATAAACTCTGCTGGTTTATTTTCCGATAAAATTGCGGAAATGGTCGGAATTGACCTTCAAAAAAATCGGTTAAAACTGCATTGGTGCAAAGGTGAGTATTACAAAACTACGAAATTAGAAAAAATCAAAAAACTGATTTATCCGCTTCCGTCCAAACATTTTTTGGGAATTCATCTTACCATAAATCTAAATGGCGAAATTCGTTTTGGGCCGAATGCGTATTTTGTGAACGATTTAGACTACAAAATGAGTGAGAATAATAAAGATGAATTTCTACGAGCAATTAATAGATATTTGCCAATTTCAACGGAAAATTTACACTTAGATGATTGTGGAATTAGAGCAAAATTGCAAGCTGAGAATGAATTTTTTCGCGATTTTTACATCGCAGAAGAAACTGAAAAAGGTTACCCTAATTTTATAAATTTAATCGGGATAGAATCACCAGGTTTAACAAGTTGTTTGAGTATTGCTGAAAAGGTGGAAAAGTTAATTCGACATTGAAATGAAAGACGTAGGTTAGTAAAATAGTTAAATTATGTGCTGAAATGGAGGGAAAATGCAAATTTCTGAGAATTTTTTGTATCATATTTGGGAAGCACAACACTTAACAAATAACCTTAAAACCGTTTCTGGTAAAAGTTTAAAAATAATCTATTCAGGAAGATTTAGCCATGATGCCGGACCAGATTTTCGCGATGCAACTATAGAAATCTCTGGCAAAAAATTAAAAGGCGATATTGAGATTGATAAAAATACTTACAATTGGAAATCGCACCATCACCACGAAAATAAAAAATTCAATAATGTGATTTTGCACATCGTTTTCCAACATAATTTAAAAGAAATATTTACAATTAATGAAGATGGTAAACCAATCGAAATCTTTGAAATGGAAAAATTTATCGAACCTGAAATCGCCAAATTATTAGAAAAATATTCTGATAAAAAATTTATTGAAAAAGAAAAGCAGTGTGGTATTTTTGAAAATAAAACTTTTACAGAAACCGAGCAAATATTAAAAAAAATGGGTATGATGCGGTTTGCAAATAAAGTAAAACAATTTAAGACAGAACATTACTATTGTGATTTCGATCAACTTCTCTTTCAAGGTATTTTCGAAGCTTTGGGATACAGCAAAAATAAATATCAAATGCTTAAATTAGCACAAAACATAACATATAAAAAATTGCAAAATCTTTATGAAAACGGTATGAAACATGATGAAATGATGTCTTATTTTCTTTGTTCAAGCGGATTAATCGCTCATTTTCCCAAAAATTTTCCGAACGAAATAGTGCAAAAATGGACGACATTATTCCATGAAGATATTTTTGAAAAATACGATTATAATTGGCAATTATTTCGGATTCGTCCCGCCAATCATCCCACAATTCGCATCATTCAGCTGAGTGAATTTCTTTACAATAGTTTTGAAACTTCTATTTT
>CAYQOZ010000059.1:0-10710 GCA_964419355.1 uncultured Candidatus Cloacimonadota bacterium
CATCAAAGATGATTTAGATGAAATGGGTATCAAATACGAAGAGTGCGATGATGTAGAAGGTAACATTGATGATCTCGATATTCTTTATGTAACGCGAATTCAGAAAGAGCGATTTGCCGATCCAGAAGATTATGAAAAAGTGAAAGGTTCCTATATTTTGCGGAAAAATATGCTGGAAAATGTGAAAGGAAATTTCAAAGTAATGCACCCACTTCCACGCGTTGACGAAATTCATACCGATGTTGATGATACCGAATTTGCCTATTATTTTCCACAAGCGAAGAACGGAGTTTATACGCGCGAAGCAATTATTCATCTACTTTTGGGAGGTAAATAATGAAGCAAATGAAAGTTGATGCTATCAAAAATGGCACGGTAATTGATCATATTCCTGCGGGTAAAGTGTTAAAAATTATCGATTTACTTACCATAACTGGCGAAAATGTGGTCATGGTGGGAATGAATCTTTCTAGTGGGAAAATTGGTAAAAAAGATATTTTGAAAATTGAAAATCGCACACTATCCGATGATGAAGTAAATAGCGTTGCCCTCATCGCTCCCCACGCTTCCCTCATTATTATTAAAGATTTTGAAGTAATCAAGAAAGAGTTACTTCAGATTCCAATATACATTGAGAAAAATGTGGTTTGTCCAAATGTAAAGTGCATTTCAAATGAGGAAGGAATTTCATCAAAATTTAAAATTAATGCAGATAATGAACCGATTGCACGCTGTGTATATTGTGAGAAAAAGTATAAATTGGCAGAGATAAAAGTGAAAATTTGAGAAGAGATGGAACCACGAATATTCGTGGTAAAAAAGTGTTTAATAAGGAGAAAATATGGCAAAAAACATAATTTTAGAGCCTTCGAGAACTTTGATGGAGTTTCGTTTATTACCAGGATTCACAAAATTAGCGTGTAACGCCTCTAATATTTCGTTAAAAACACCGCTTGTGTATTCTGCTAAAAATGAAGATAAATATTATTTGAATGTTCCGATAATTTCGGCAGCGATGCAATCTGTATCTGGTCATAAGATGGGGATTGAACTTGCAAAACTCGGTGGTGTTGCGGTTATTTTTTGTTCGCAAACGGCGGAATCAGCAGCTGAAATGATTGCCAAAATCAAAAACCATAAAGCTGGATTTGTGAAACCTAAAACGGTAACCCCAAATATGAAAATCGGTGAAATGTTTAAAATTCGAGAAGAGACAGGACATTCCACTTTCCCAGTTGTAGATGATGATGGCATTTTTGTAGGATTAATTTCAAAATGGGATTACGATGTTTCATTACATGCTGATTGCATTGTGGCTGACAGGATGATAAAAAAAGAAAATGTGGAAGTTGGCATTGGCATCACAAAACTTGAAAAAGCGAATAAAATATTGTTAGAAAGCCATAAATCTGTTTTACCAATTCTTGATGAAAAGGGTAAATTACTTCATCTTGTTTTCCGAAAAGACATCAATGATCAATTGGATAATCCGCTCGAAGTTCACGATGAAAAGAAGCGTCTCATTGCGGTTGCTTCGGTAAATACACACGACTATAAAGTAAGAGTTCCGTTATTGGCAAAGGCAAATGTGGATGTAATTGCGATAGATTCTTCCGATGGACATACCGAATATCAAGCGAACACAATTCGTTGGATAAATGAGAATTATTCGCAAATTCCTATTATTGGTGGAAATGTTATCACCAAAGAAGGTTTTCGGTATCTTGTGGAAGCTGGTGCAAAAGCTATCAAAGTTGGTATGGGTGGCGGTTCTATTTGCATTACGCAAGAGCAGAAAGGAACGGGGAGGGGACTTGCAACTACGATTATGGATGTGGTCGAAGAACGCGATAAGTATTTTCAAAAAACTGGAATTTATATTCCTGTTTCTGCCGATGGCGGTGTTACGAGTACGAAAGATGTAACGATTGCCCTCGCTCTTGGTGCAGATTATGTAATGATGGGTCGTTATTTTGCTAGAATGGAAGAATCTCCGACTAATAAAATTGTGATTAATAATCATGTGATGAAACCATATTGGGGTGAAGGTTCTGCACGTGCTCAACAGTGGAAAGAAAAACGCTACAATCAAGGTAAATTTGTGGAAGGTGTGGAAGGTTTTGTGGAATATGCTGGCAGACTGCGTGATAATTTGCCGGAAACAATTGCAAAAATCAAAGCTTCTATGGGCACTTGTGGAGTGATGAATATTAAAGAATTTCACCAAAATGCAGAACTTGAACTTGTTTCTGCACTTTCTATCCGTGAAGGTAAAGCACACGATATTTATCAAGGTGCGGAAGGAAATAATAGTGAGAACGAAACCACGAATTATTAGGGGAATATATGGCAGATTATAAAGAAGCTGGCGTTGATATCGAAGCTGGTGATAATGCGAGTAAAATTGCGTATAGTTTTGCGAAATCTACTTTTGCATCTCGTAAAGGAATGATGGCAGAACCAGTTGTAGATGACGGCTCTTTTGCAGGTCTCATCGATATGGGCGATTTCTATCTTGTTCAAGGAGATGATGGTGTTGGTACTAAAATGGAAATCGCTGAGAAAATTGGCAAATTCGATACAATGGGGCAAGATCTTTTGGCAATGGTTTGCGATGATGCTATTTGCCTCGGTGCGGAAACTATTTCAATGACCAACACTCTCGATACAAATAAGGTAAATGCCAAAATTATTCACGACTTGATGCAAGGTTTGGCAAAAGCCTGCATTGAGCAGAAAATTGTTATTCCCGGTGGTGAAATTGCTGAAGTGGGCAATAGTGTAAATGGCAATGTTTGGAACGCAACCGCTGTTGGAATTCTCGAAAAAGATAAAGTTATAACTGGTGCAAACATCGAAGTTGGCGATAAAATAATTGCTCTAAAAGAGGAAGGTTTTCGTTCAAACGGTTTTTCATTGGTGCGTTATATCATCGAGCAAAAACTCGGAAAAAAGGGCTATTCAAAAAAATCTCCATTTGGAAAAAGTTGGGGAGAAATGCTTCTACAACCTTCACAAATTTATTCTGCAGAATTGTTGAAAATTTTAGGTAGATTTGGGAAAAAAAGAAAAATTGAAATAAAAGGGATTTCACATATTACAGGCGGTGGAATTGGTGGAAATTTCAACCGGATTTTGAAAAAAACAAATTTGGGTGCCAATTTTGATGACTTATTTGCACCTTCCAAAATGATAAAAGAGATTCAGAAAATGGGTAATGTCTCCGAGAAAGAGGCATATAAGACTTGGAATATGGGTAATGGAATGATGCTTGTGGTTGCTCCAGAAGATGCTGAAAAAACTTTGAAAATGCTCACAATTGATGCAAAAATTGTTGGTGAAATAATTGAAGAATCGAAAATAATTTTACATTCAAAAGGAAATAATCCTCAAAAAATAGAGTATGATTTAGGAAAATAAAAAATGAAAAATCAGATTCAATTAGTATTGAAAGATAACATTCGCGATGTGGAAGGTGAAAAAATAACCAAAACTGCCAAAGATTTTTTAGGCATTGCAACTGGGAAAATTAAGACAGGCAAAATTTTCAATTTAACTTACAAACTCGATGAAAACGAAGTGAAATATTTTGCTGAAAAAGGTTTGTGTGATGAGGTTATTCACGATATTTTTATAAACTCATTTTACCAGAATGAATTTTATAAGTCGTATGTTTTGGTAGCGAAATTGCCAGGTGTTACTGACGATGAAGGGGTCTCCGCTCAAAAAACCTTGAATGATATTTTAGATTTAAATCTCGATGTAAATACACAGCATATCTACACCGAAAACATCTATCTAATCGAAAATGAACTTACAAAAAATGATTTAAAAATTTTGGCAGAACGACTTTTAGGTAATAAACTAATCCATCATTTTGAGTTTGGAAAATTCAAAGGAAAAGTTGATTATATTCCGACTGTGAAAATAATAGATGGTAAAAAAGTGAATTTAATTAATTTGTCTGTCAATGATGAAAAGTTGCTAGATTTATCGCAAAAAATGTTGTTATCACTCAATCTAAAAGAGATGAAAGCAATTCAAAGTCATTTCAATTCTGAAGATACAAAAGCAATTCGTAAAAAAAATAATTTACCCGAACTGCCAACTGATTTAGAAATAGAAATTTTAGCACAAACTTGGAGCGAACATTGCAAACATAAAGAATTTTCTGCGACAATAAATTATAAAAATCTCGAAACAGGCGAAGAAAAAATTATCGATTCACTTTTTAAAACTTACATCCGAAAATCAACTGAAATTGTGCGTGATAGATTAGAAAAAGCAGGAAATAATTGGCTTTTAAAAATTTTTACAGATAATGCAGGTGTGGTTAAAATTGACGACAATTCTGTTTTTGTTTGGAAGGTAGAAACGCACAATTCGCCTTCTGCTATTGACCCTTACGGCGGTGCAATAACCGGAATTTTGGGCAATAATCGTGATCCGCTTGCAACCGGTATTGGTGGTGCAAAATTATTATTCAATACAAATGTACTTTGTTTTGGACCTCCCAATTACAATAAAGAATTGCTTCCAGGTCAGCTTCATCCTCGCAGAATTTTTGAGGGTGTACGACATGGCATTGAAGATGGAGGCAATAAATCTGGTATTCCAACCGTAAATGGTTCCATTATTTTTGATGAACGATACAGTGGAAAACCGCTTGTTTACTGCGGTACGGGTGGCGTTATGCCCATCCAATATCAGGGTGTAGATTCTTGGCTGAAACCGATAGATGTTGGTGATATTATTGTGATGGCAGGCGGGCGAGTCGGCAAAGATGGAATTCACGGAGCCACTTTTTCTTCTGCGGAAATTGACGAAAATTCACCGCAATCAGCAGTCCAAATTGGTAGTCCGATTACCCAAAAATTTGTTGCTGATTTTATGCAAGATGCCGTCAAAAATGGACTGATAAAAAGTTCGACTGATAATGGTGCTGGCGGTCTTTCATCGGCAGTTGGTGAATTGGCAGAAATTAGTGGTGGTGCAGTTGTAAATCTGGAAAAAGTGCCTTTAAAATATGAAAATTTGAAACCTTGGGAAATTTTTATTTCTGAATCGCAAGAACGAATGATTTTCGTGGTTGAGAAGAAAAATATGAAAGAATTATTTCAGTTTGCAAAGGAGCGTGAAGTTGAACTTTCTAATATTGGTAAGTTCACTGATAGTGGGTTTTTAGACATTCGTTTTGAGAACGAAAAAGTTGCCCTTTTGGAGATGGATTTTCTTCATAATGGTGTTCCAAAAAAAATGATGGATGCGGAATGGGAAAAGCCAAAATTAAGTGAGCCGGAACTTCCTAAAATTTCAAATTACAATGAAATATTACTAAAATTGATGGGTAGTTTCAATATTTGTTCGCGTGAAAATGTAATTCGCCAATATGACCACGAAGTGAAAGGCAAAACAATTATCAAACCATTGATGGGTGAAAATGGAAAAGTTCCACAAGATGCGGCGGTGATGCGTCTTAATTTTGATGGTTTTGAAGGCTTGGCAATTTCAAATGGAATTTGCCCGAAATTTGGCGACATTAATGCATACGAAATGAGTGCTGGTGCGTTTGATGAAGCGATGCGACAAATTATTTCGGTGGGTGGAAAGCTGCCAGATGTAAACGACAATTCAAATCGTTTTTGGACTGTAAATGATAACTTTTGTGTGCCGGATTCAGCGTTTGATTCCAAAAATAATCCGGATGGAAAGCAAAAACTTGCCAAACTTGTGCAGATGAACGAAGCACTTTTCGATATGGCAACATTTTACAACATTCCGATGACTTCGGGTAAAGACAGTATGAAGAACGACTTCAAAGCAGGAAAAACAAAAATTTCGGTACCGCCGACAATTCTCTACTCAATGGTGGCAAAAATTGACGATGTGCGTCAAACAATTACGAGTAATTTCAAAGCCAAAGGTGATCTTATCTACCTTGTTGGCGAAACTTACGATGAATTGGGTGGCTCAGAATTTTATAAGTTATTTGATGAATTGGGTGCGAATGTGCCAAAAATTCGTCGTGAAAATGCGAAGCGAATTTACCACAAGATGATGAAAGCAAATGATGCGAAAATCATCGAATCGAGCCACGATATTTCGGATGGTGGACTTGCTGTAACCGTTGCAGAAAAATCTTTTAGCGGTCAATTTGGGGCTGAAATTATTTTGGATAATTGTGAAGATATTCCACTTAATGCTATTCTATTTGCGGAATCACATTCGCGATTTGTCGTTTCAATACAGCCTGCTAATAAACATATTTTTGAAGACTATTTTGGATACGATGCAAAATTTATCGGCAAAGTTACAAATGACGCAAAATTACGAATTTCAAATGGAAAACTGTCGATTATAGATATTGAAGTTGCTGAGTTGATGAGTGCTTGGAATAAAGGGTTGGATAAAAAATGAAAAAAGTAAAATCACTAATCATTACAGGTTTTGGGATAAATTGCGAAGAAGAGATGGCGGCAGCTTACAAATTAGCCGGTGCAGAGACTGAAATTGTTCACTTGAACGAAATATTTTTGGGTAAAAAATCAATTCACGATTTTGATATTTTGAATTTTCCGGGTGGGTTTAGTTTTGGAGATGACTTAGGAAGTGGTAAAGTTCTCGCCAATAAAATGAAATTTAGAAAAATGAAATCTGGTAAAATATTTTTGGATGATTTGAAAGATTTTATCGCCAAAGGAAAGTATATTTTTGGAATTTGTAATGGTTTCCAATTTTTAGTAAAAATGGGACTTTTGCCAGATGTTGCTAATAATTTTGATCAAGAAGTTACATTGACCAAAAATAATTCCGCAAAATACGAAGATAGATGGGTTTGGTGTAAAGTTAATGGAGATAACAACTCACCATTTTTGAAGGATATTGAAAAATTTCAAGTACCGGTGCGACACGGTGAGGGAAAGTTGATTATCAAAAATGAAGAGATTGAAGAAAAGATAATTGAGAACAATTTGAATTGCTTATCTTATTGTGATGAAAATGGGAATGAGACTTCAGAGTACCCGCAAAATCCGAATGGCTCCGATTTAAATTGTGCCGCACTTACCAATAAAAGCGGGCAAATTCTCGGCATGATGCCTCATCCCGAAGCATTTTTAAGTTTGTATAACCATCCAAATTGGGGACAGCTCAAACGCCAAAATCCGCAAATATCGGAAGCTGGTGACGGATTGAAAATATTTAGAAATATTGTTGAAAAAATAAAAGGTTATAAATTATGATAAAAATTAAAAGAGCGTTACTGAGTGTTTCAGATAAAACAGGCATTGTGGAACTTGCAAAAAATTTACGAAAATATAATTATGAAATTATTTCGACGGGTGGTACTAAAAAAGTTTTGGAAGATGCTGGTGTTGAAGTTATAGAAATTTCTGAAATCACGGGAAATCCCGAAGCATTTGGTGGACGCATGAAAACGATCTCATTCAACATCGAATCAGCACTTTTATTTGACCGTGAAAAAGACAAAAAAGAAGCGGAAGCATTGAAAATTGACCCGATTGATATGGTGGTATGCAATCTCTATCCGTTCGCAAAAGTAAAAGAGCAAAATGCAAATTTTGAAACTTTGATTGAAAATATCGATATCGGTGGACCCACAATGTTGCGTGCTGCTGCCAAAAATTTCAAGTATGTTACTTCGATTACAGATGTGAATGATTACGCTAAAATTATTGCAGAATTGGATGAAAATAAAGGTGGAATTGGTTATGCAACTCGCAAGAATTTAATGCGAAAAACATTTAATCACACCGCCGATTACGATGCACTTATCGCCACCACAATGGACGAATTTTCGGAAATTCGTTCACTTCGTTTTTATTTTAATGAAGGCAAGAAATTGCGTTACGGTGAAAATTCTCATCAAAAAGGATATTTTTACCGTGAAATGAACAACAAAAATTCACTTGCAGAAATGGAAATTTTGCACGGTAAAGAACTTTCATTCAATAATATTGCAGATATTCAAAGTGCGATTGACGCTGTGAAAAATTTAGAAAATTTTGCAGTTGCAGTTGTGAAACACAATAATTCCTGTGGATTAGCAAGTGGTGAAAACCAGCGAAAAGTATTTGAAATGGCTTGGAATGGTGACCCCATTTCAGCATTTGGCTCAATTCTTGCTTTCAATAAAAAAGTAGATTTAGAAACAGTTGAATTTTTATGTTTGAACGACGAAAATAAACAAAATCGTAAATTTGTGGAAGTTATTATTGCACCAGATTTTTCGGCAGAAACACTTGCATATTTGCAATTTCACAAAAATTTGCGTGTGATTAAATTTGATCCACAAAAATTGAAAGTTCAAAAAGATGTAAAATTTTTGAATGGGGCGATTTTATTGCAAGATGCTGACGAAGAACTTTATTCAAAAATGGATTGTGTGACGAATCGGAAAATTGATGTCGAAAAAGAGAAGAAATTGATCGAATTTGGCTTAATTGCGATGCGAATGGTGAAATCAAACTCGATAATTATTGTGCGAAAATTGGTTGATGGAACTTTTCAACAAATCGGCATGGGTGCGGGACAGCCAAATCGCTTGATTTCTACAAAATTGGCGATTGAAAAAGCGAAAGAAAATTTTGCAAATGAATATAAAGGGGAAGATTTAGAAAAATATTTTAAAGAACAATTTGCAAAATGTTTTCTAATTTCAGATGCCTTTTTCCCATTTGCAGATAATGTAGAAATTGTAGCCAAAAGTGGAATCAAAACTATCGTTCAGCCGGGTGGTTCGATGCGAGATAAATCGGTAATTCATAAATGTAACGAACTTGAGATTGCCATGATTTTCACGGGTTTACGACACTTTAAACATTAAAAATAAAAAATAAAGAGAGGAAAGTTTATGAATTGTTTGGGAAATTTTTATACACCCCAGTTGGAGGTAATCCATCGCGGAAAAGTGCGTGATAGTATTAGGGTAGATGAAAAAACAAGAATGATTGTTGTTTCTGACAGGATTTCGAGTTTTGACAATGTGTTGAATAATTTTGTGCCACAAAAAGGTGCAGTACTCACAGGCATTACTAATTTTTGGTTTGAAAAAACTCGCAAAATAGTTGATAATCATTTTATCAAAATGCTTGATCCAAATATAAGTTTGGTGAAAGAAGCGGAGCCGATTCGAGTGGAAATGATTGTGCGTGGCTATCTTACAGGCTCAATGTGGCGTGGCTACAAAAATGGCAAACGCGATTTCAGCGGCGTTATAGCTCCTGATGGTCTTAAACAGAATGATAAATTCCCAACTCCACTTGTAACTCCAACAACAAAAGAAGACTCCGACCGCCCAATTACACCTGAAAACATTGTGAAAGAAGGTTGGACTACAAAAGAAATTTATGAGAAAATGGCAGAAATTTCATTTGAACTTTTTGATTTTGGTAGTAAATATTTGGCTGAAAAAGGGATAATTCTCGTTGATACAAAATATGAATTTGGTATTGTAAATGGTGAAATTATCTTGATTGATGAAATTCACACACCTGATTCTTCACGCTTTTGGTCAGCAGAAGATTATGCGAAAAACCCGCTAAAAGTTGATTCGATAGACAAAGAATATGTGCGTCAGTGGCTTTTGGAAAATAAAGAAAACGGCGAATTTAAAAATATGCTTGCAGCGGAAGTTATCGAAGAGACAAATAGACGCTATCTTGATATTTATGAAAAGATTACGGGCGAAAAATTAAACTATGATTTCAGCGAAAATATCTACGATAGAATTAAACGAAATTTGACAAAAGCAGGTTATCTTAAAGAAGGTTATGTAATTATTATTATGGGGTCTTCGGCAGATTTAGAACACTGCAAAAAAATTAGAAATGTGCTCGATAAATATGATGTTTATACTGATATGCGAGTAACTTCAGCTCATAAAAATGGCGAAAGAATTCCGCCAATGATAGAGGAATATAACAAATCAATTGAACCTGGAGCTGTGATTGCGGTTGCCGGTCGTTCGAACGGACTCGGTGGTGCTTTGGCAGCAAATTTGGCGATTCCTGTTTTCAATTGCCCGCCATTCAAAGATAAAGTGGATATGATGGTTAACATCAATTCATCGTTAATTATGCCTTCCAAAACGCCTGCTGCATCGGTTATAGATATCAGCTCAGCCGCACTTTGCGCACTTCGTAGTTTGAACACACCGCGCTTGAAAGCAGTTTTTAGAAATGAAATTACAGAAATTAAAACGGGCTTAATCGAAGCGGATAAAGAAATTCGTAATCGTTAACGAACAAGGAGAAATATGAAGGTCGCAATAATTGGCAGTGGTGGTAGAGAACACGCTATTTTTTGGAAATTGTCGCAAAGCAAATTGGTGGAAAAAGTTTTCGTTTTGCCGGGAAATGGTGGCACAGAAAATAATGTAGATATTGACATAAATGATTTTGAGCAAATTCTACATTTTTGCCGTCATAATACAATTGAACTTTTGTTTGTGGGTCCAGAAGATCCGCTTGCAAATGGGATTGTGGATTATTTTCAAGATACTCCGGTTATGGTTTTTGGTCCTGAAAAGAGAGCAGCATTTTTGGAAAGTTCCAAAATTTGGTCGAAAAATTTTATGCAAAAATATGGTGTTGCAACCGCTGACTTTTGGGAATTTGACAATGCGACGGAAAGCTTTGGAAAAATAGCTGAATTAAATGGAAACTGTGTCATAAAATATGACGGACTTGC
>CAYQOZ010000060.1:0-10705 GCA_964419355.1 uncultured Candidatus Cloacimonadota bacterium
TTAATCGGGGCTTTCTTATTTTTTAAAATATTTTTCAAATATTTTTCATTAAAATCATCTGTAAGCGGTTCCACACCAAGTTTTTCGATTGATTCTATTTTTGCATTTTGCTGATAAATTTGAATTTTTCCAAAAGCACGCACATCGTCAAAAATCAATTTTGAATTATCAGAAAATATTATTTCCGCTCGAGAATATTTGGACGATTTTTCGGATTCATTTTCAAATATCAATTTACCCGTCATCCGCAAATGAAAAATAATTTGCAGATTTTCAGAAGTTTCAAAAATGATATATTTTCCTCTTCTTTTTATGGAGTTAATGGCTCCAAATTCACAATTTTTTTTGCCCATAAAATTTTGAACAGTTCCCATTCGATGTTCAAAAAGTGAGATAATTTTTTTCTTAAGAACTTTTTTTTTCAGTTCGCTTACAATCGTTTGAACTTCGGGCAATTCTGGCACTTTTATCTCCTCAAAATAGAGAGGTTAGAATTTATTTCAGCAATTCTTTTGCCTCTATTTGCATCAATTTATCAGCTTCATCGATGGGCATCATATCGGTTGTCATTTGCAAATATTTGGTTGCTTCTTCGTTATCTTTCAATTTCAGATAACTTTTTCCAAGCCACAAATAATGACGCACTTCATCTGGTTTTGCCACGATTGCTTTTTTGAAATATTCAGCCGCCTCTTCAAAGCTTGCTTTGGGTGGAGTTTCGTAAACAATGCCAGCAATAGTGCGTTCAAACCAACTTAAATCGGCAAGTTTATAGTGCCACTGTCCCATCAAATGCAAAGTTCCATCGTAATTTGGGTCGAGTTCAAGAGCTTTCAAACCATAAATTTCCACTTCGTAAGAATTGATGATTTTTTGTTTTGTTCCTTCTAAAATACCAATTTTTCCAATTAGAACTGCATACCAATGATTTGCTTTTGACGAATTTGGGTTAAGTTCAAGAGCCTTTTTTGCAAATTCAAAGCCAGGATAAAAGTGCAATTTATGAATCTCTTCATCTTCGGTTTGATCGGCAATATCAAAATGAACTTGGGCAATTCGCCATAAAATTTCCACTTCATTTGGAAATTCCAAATTAATTTTTTCCAATTCGCTCAACTCATTTTCATACAAATTTTCATCGTGAAGTGCATCAATTTTGATTATCTCTTCGTTCAAATCTGCGAATAATAATGTACAAAACATCAGAGCGATGATGATAATAATTTTCATAATTCCTCCTCATCTTTTGTGAGTAATTCAGTCAAATGTTCAATGTATTTTTCAGCGCCACCTTTCTGGTAGCCTGTTTTAGCAATCACTTCACCTTCGGCATTGAGAAGCAAAATTGTGGGAAATCCGCGGATTCCATATTTGGTAGCAAGGTTGCGATTATACTTTTTAATTTCTTCTGATTGTGGAATTTTGTTTGGAAAATCGAGTTCTAACAAAATTAAATTTTTGTTTGCATAATCGATAAAAGCCGATTGAGAGAAAACCTCATTATCCAATTTAATGCACCAACCACACCAATCTGAACCGGTAAAATTAACTAAAATTGGTCTTAATTCTAATTTGGAAATTTCTTGTGCTTCTTCAAAATTTTTAAGCCACAACAATTCCGTTGAAAACTCTTCCGCATTTTCTGTTTTCACTTCTACATCTTCTGATACGCACGCTGTCATAGAGAGCACAAACAACATTACAACTAATAAATTTTTTTTCATTTTATCTCCTCTAAATTTATTTTTATTTTTGTTTTTATTTTTGCAATTTTACCGAGCATTTTAGAAACGCCACAATATCTTGTTTGAGATAATTCAATTGCACGTTTAATTTTTTCAGTCGGTAAACTTTCTCCCATAAAATTGTAAATGACATAAATTGTATGATAAACTTTTGGATGTTCGTTCGTTTGTTCAGCTTCGACATCAATTTTCAATTTATAATTAGTAACCTTCATTTTTTTTAAAATAGAGACTACATCCATTCCAGTACAACCTGCCAAAGCAGATAACATCAAACCTTTTGGGCGTGGACCTCGATTTTTTCCACCAACTTTTTCATCAGCATCAATGGTAAAATGATGCCCATTTAACTCGGCATCAAACGCCATATTTTCCAACCACTCAATTGTTGATTTTGTGTTCATTTGTTTTTTTTACTCCTTATTCTGTCTAATTTTAAAAATATTCATACAACATAAAGATTTTTTGATAACTCGCAAATTTTATTTTATTCTAAAATGGAAATAAGTTTTTCAACGACATCTTTTGGCGTCAATCCTTCGGCTTCTGCAGCAAAAGAGACGATAATTCTGTGTTGTAAAACAATTTGAGCCACACTCCTTACATCATCCACAGAAGGCGTGAGCCGATTTTGTAAAGCGGCTCTGGTTTTGGCTGCAATTACTAAAAATTGTGAAGCACGAGGACCTGCTCCCCAATTTACCCATTTTTTTATGAAGTCGGGAGCATCATTATATTGTGGTCGCGTAGAACGAGCTAATTTAACAGCAAAATCTAAAACATGATCACTTACAGGGATTTCTACAATAGCTTCTTGTATTTGGATAATCTCCGTTTTTTCAACCACCGCTTTTACTTTATCTAATTTAACTCTTCCGACTTTTACGATTTGTTTTTCCTCTTCTTGGGTAGGATAATCAATATTCAGATAGAACATAAATCTATCTAATTGTGCTTCCGGAAGTGGATAAGTTCCTTCCTGCTCAATTGGATTTTGAGTAGCCAAAACTAAGAATGGTTTGTCTAATTCATAAGTTTTATTTCCGGCAGTAACCTCTCTTTCCTGCATTGCTTGCAATAGTGCGGCTTGTGTTTTTGGGGGGGTTCTATTTATTTCATCTGCTAAAATAATATTGGCAAAAACAGGACCTTTGATATATTCAAAATAACGTTTTCCGTCTGCTTTATCTTCTGCTAAAATATCTGTTCCCGTGATATCAGATGGCATTAAATCTGGCGTGAATTGAATACGACTAAAATCCATATTTAAGATTTTTGCCAATGTTGAAATCATCAGCGTTTTTGCCAATCCGGGAACTCCCTCGATAAGACAGTGTCCATCTGAAAAAAGAGCAATTAAAATTTGTTCGATTATTTCATTTTGCCCTACAATAACTTTACTAATTTCGTCTTCGATAATTTTTCTTGTCTTCGACAATCTATCTAATATTTCAATATTTTTCATCAATACCTCTTTTTTTTAATAAATTACCAAATCTGATTTTTAATGCAAATAAAGAAATTGCACCGATTCCAAAAATCCAAATGGTGGTAAGAAGATGAGAAAATGTAACAGCCGCACCTGTCAAGTTTTCATTTACTCCCAAAGCAAATCCGAAAATAAGAGCCCACATAAATTGGTTAGAACCGATTTGTGCTGGTGGCGTTGGCAAAATGTAGGTGAGATTCATCAAAGTGTAGCCGAGAAGAATTTTAAGGTAAGAAATTTCTGCACCAAATGCTTTAAAAACCATAAAAATGTAGAGTGCTTCTGAAGCTACTGCCAAAAAGGTTAGTAAGCAAATGAGAATAGTTGCTCTCCATCTTCCATTTAAAATTGCCATTCCATCTACAAAATTAACAAAAAAAACTTCAAATATTATGCGATATTTGAAAGGAATAATTTTTAGAAATAGATGTAAAAATTTGAGTGCTTTTTGTTGATGTTTTATCGCAAAATATAAAAACCAAATGAAAAATAGGAAAATAATAAAAAGTAGCAAAATAACGATATGTAATGCAAAATTCAATTTTATTGAAATGAGTGGAAGAAGTAATATAATAAGTAAAATCGGGAAAAGGTCGGTGATTTTATCGATAAAAATTGTTGGTAAAGTTTGTGAAATTTTAATGTTATTTCGGTTTTTAAGAATTATTGATTTTGCCACTTCACCCGCTCGAATTGGAACGAGATAATTGACCAAAAGTCCGCTCATAAAAATGGCAAAACTTTCCAAAATTTTCATTTTATAGATTGGATTGAGAATAATTTTCCAACGCAAAGACCGTAAAAAATAGGCAAAAACATAAAAAATCGAGAAAAATAAAACGGCGACTAAATCAAATTTATGGAAATATTGTAGAAATTCTTGCCAATCTATAAATTGAAGCCACACCACTAAGAATGTGGCTCCGAGCACGATGCTGGCAACTATATTGATGTTATTTTTCTTCATTCTTTTTTTATTTTTTAGGGACAAATAGAAAATACCTATGATGTGCCCAAAATCGTTTTATTATTTTTAGTGCAAATTTTTCAAACCAAAAATGTTTCATCATTTTTTTAGGAAATTCAGCATCTGAATTTTTATAATAATCCATAATGGAAATTGTTTTTTTTTTCTTTTTTTTCAAAAGCCAATCAAGTTTGAAAATTTTTGCAAATTTCTCTTTTGGCATACCAATATCTGGCCACCAAGGTGCATCAATGTAGTTTGTTTCAACTAATTTCCAATTTAATTTTTGCATTTCATTTTGAATATTTTTTGGCAAAATATTTTTTTCTTTCAATAATTTTTTTAAATCAGATTTACCAAGGAATTTTTGAGAAAGATAGCCTACTCCTGCTCGGTTTGGAACGCAAATTAAAATGGCTTTTTCGGTAACACGAGTTAATTCTGAAAGAAAATTTTGTAAATTATCAACAAACCAAAGTGATGAGAAATTCCAACTGAAATTAAAAGAATTGTTTATAAATGGAAGTGAATTATAGTTTTTTGAAAATTCAATTTTGAGAGAACAATCTACCTCTTTCCAAACAGATTTTATCAATTCAATTCGCTCTTTATCGTGGTCAAGAAGTGTGATTTCATAACCGTTTTTTGCGAGTTGTAAACTATTGATGCCAGAAAGTCCAGTAAACCCAAAACTTGGGGCTTCCAAAACGGATTTTACTCCAAATTTTGTGCAAATTTCAACAATTTTATTGTTCAAAATAATGCGTTCGTAAGATGAACCCAAACCCTCATCGCGATTTGAAAAATAGTTTTTCCAAGTTTTCAAAATGGGAATTGCCATCTATAAACCTTTGTACCAATCTGTAACAACTTTAAAATTAGGAATCGTTTCAATGTGCTTTAGTCCGAGGTCTGCGTAACTATTTTGAATATCATAATACCAACTTTTTGAAATTAACTCAAAGCGAGAAACCCAAAGTTCATTTTTAAAAAATCGGGCAATATTTTCTCCAAAATTAAAGAGTTTTGCATTTATAATTTTATGATTTGGATATTTTTTTTCATTCAATTCTTGATTAATAAAATCAACAATTTCATTCAATTTCACGGGATGTAAATCTGCTACATTGTAGGCAGTTCCCGGTTTGAAATTAATTTCTGAGAGTTTGCTAAAAGCTTGTACGAGCAGTTCAATATTGGTGAGATGGACTTTAATTTCTCGATTTGGTAAAAACAACATTTTTTTATCGATAAGTTTGGTAAGTGTGAAAGGAAAGCCAAAGTCATCCTCTCCGTAAGTGATGGCAGGTCTTACGATTACAGCATTTAATCCATTAAGCACATATTGCTGAATTAATTTTTCCGCATAAATTTTCGTGAAATGATAATAGTTGTCTTCTTGTTTTTCGGTAAAATTATTTGCAGGTAATTCTTTTGGAATTGCACCGAAAACCCCTACAGAAGAACAAAAAATAAATTTGGAGTTATTTTTTTTAGCATTAATAATTAGCTGTTCAGTTGCATTTACATTTGCATCAAAATATTGTTGTTTAATAAATTTTCTACCACCACGAATCGCCCCGATGTGGATAATTTGATCAAATGAATTTTCGGATAGAAATTTGCGTAAGTTGGAAATATCAGTTAAATCTATTTCAATGAATTTTACCTTGTTTTCAAATTCTGAAATTCGCTTACGATTGGTATTTGGTCTGATTACTGCAGTAATTTGAACATTTTTTTGCAGTAGATTTCGAACCACATTTTTGCCGATAAAACCGCTGATTCCAGTTACCAGAATTTTCATAATCATAAAAATATTTCCACATTAAAAGAAGTTTTGGAATTTTTTTTTAAATTTTCCAATAAAGCTATTATCTTGAGTTTCGAAAAAATCTACATAGAAATATTCAATTTTTTCATTATTTAGCATTTTTATAGGATTTGTTTTTGTAAGCAGATCAGCAGTATGTCTATCTATTTTTTTGGAAATCACATCATACACAAGTGGCAAAGGATATTCATTATGTTTGCAATGATTATCTGAGGCTACGAAATGGACATATCCGCGTTCCAGCATTTTCCATGCAGTTTTGCGAATATGCTTTCCATAATATCCTAAAAAACTACCGGCATTCAGTTGTAAATATACATTTTTATGCATCATTTCTTCGGCTAATTCGATGTTATTGCAAATAGTAGAATATCGTTCTGGATGTGCTAAAATTGGACTAAAACCATCTTTTACAAGTTGGAAAAGTATTTCATAAAGATTGGCAGGAAATTCTTGCATAGAAGTCTCTACCAAAACATATTTTGTGCCAGCAATATTAAAATTTTCCTCTTTAATTGTTTGCAATGATTTTTCATCGAGATAGACTTCTGCCGCTTGATAAAGTTTGATATTAATATTATTTTCGGAGATAGCATTTTGAAGCAATTCAAATTTTTCAGAAATAATATCAGCTGTATTGTGCCAGTTATTTCTCAAAAAATGAGGAGTGCAGACAACTCCTTCCACGCCGACTTCCTGCATTAATTTGAGTTGCTCGATGGATGTTTCAATGTTTTCAGAACCGTCATCAATTTCAGGTAAGATGTGGGTGTGAATGTCAATCATTATCTTTTCACGCTGTGAATTGCGTCAGCAAATTCTTGAATTAATTTTGGATTGTCATCTTTTTCCAGAATATTTCCAGTTACAATAAAATCTGCACCCGCTTTTGCTTTTTGGGCAGCAATTTTTGGTTCATTAATTCCGCCACCGAGAATAATCGGCAGATTGACATTTTGACGAATTGCTGTAATCATCTCATCTGGAACGGGATTTTTTGCACCACTTCCAGCATCCAAATAGATGATTTTCATACCAAGATATTGTCCAGCCAAAGCGTGTGCAACAGCGATATCATTTTTTGTGCGTGGAAGTGGCATGCTTCCGCTCATAAAGTGCACCGATGTCGTTTCGCCGGATTCTATCAGCATGTAGCCAGTTCCAATGGTTTCTAAATTGTGGTGTTTTATGAGTGGAGCGGCACGGACTTGTTCACCGATAAGCATTTGTGGATTGCGACTTGTAATGACGCTGAGAAGTAAAAGGGCGTCTGCAAATGGTGATACAAAATTGAACATTCCCGGAAAAATCAAAACAGGAATTTTTACATTTTCTTTGATGATTTTCAAATTTTGCTCGAAGTTATTTTTGAGCATAATACTACCACCTACCAAAATACCATCAGCACCATTTTCTTCACATTTAATTGCAGTTTCAGCGGCTTGAAATTTATCCAATTTGTCGGGGTCGATTAAGCAAAAATAATTTGCTCTTGCTTTTTTGAGTGCGATTAATTTTTCATAAGTTTTCATATTTTCAATCCTAAAATTATTAGTAAAATCAACATATCTATTTTGATGAATTTTGAAATTTGAGAAAGATTATTTTTTCCATAATTTTGTTTTAACGATGCGAAAAAAAGAAGTGTTGGCAGGACGGTAAAAGCATTCAAGAAGATAAAAGTAAAATCGGAAATTTGCTTTTGACACCATAAAAATAGTGTAAATAAAATCATAAAAATGGCGATGAAAAAAGCAATTTGGATTGTCTTTTTTACGCCAAAAATGAGTGCCAAAGTTTTCGCCTTCATTTTCGCATCACCTTCGATATCTTCGCAATCTTTAATCAATTCTCGTATAAACGTGAACAAAAATGCGAAAATGGAAATTATCCAAATATTTATCAAATTTGAATTGCTAAAAGCACCGTAAATAAAGGTGCTTGCCGCGATGTATGCAACAGTTAGATTTCCATAAAATGGTATTGATTTGAAATATTTTGCGTACAAAAATAGGATAATTGCGTTAGTAGTTGCTAAAATTATGCAGAAATTATTACGTGTAAAAAACGAGAAAAAAATACCAAAAACAAAAAGAATAACACTAAAAAAATAAGCTTTTTTTAGAGTTATTTTTTCAGCAGGCAAGATGCGATTTGGGCGGTTAATTTTATCAATCTCAAAATCAAAATAATCGTTAATAACATATCCAGCTGCTGCAATCAAAGTAGCAGAAATTGTGGCGAAAATAATTGCAAATAAATTTATGTTTTTTGCACTAATTATTGCGCCAAAAATAACAGTAATTGCGACGAATAGGCAGTTTAGCGGACGCGTTATTTTTAAAAATGACATTTTATGGAAGTCGATCTTTTATCATATCAACATATTCGAGCAGAATTTCATTATTACTCATATTTTTAACTGCATCGTAACAATCTCGAAGAAGTTTTTCGGCTTTTGTCTTGGAAGTTTCTAAACCAAAAACAGATGGGTAAGTAGCTTTCTGATTTTTCGCATCGCCACCAGATTTTTTGCCCAATACTTCGAAACTGCCAACCTCATCCAAAATATCATCCACAATTTGATAAGCAAGTCCAAGATTCAACGCAAAATTTCCCAAAGTAATGCGCACACTATCTTCAGTTTTATCGAACATACACGCCAATTCTGTGGAAGCGAGCAAAAGTGAACCAGTTTTTTTTAGATGAATATATCGGAGTGTACTTTTGTTGATTTTTTTCTTGGCAGAAACGATGTCAACTGCTTGTCCGCCAATCATTCCGCGTGTGGAAACAGCAAGAGTTAGAATCTTTATCGCTTCCAAAGCCTCATTTTTATTTTTCAATTTTGTGATAACTTCGATAGCTTTTGTGATGAGTGCATCTCCTGCCAAAATTGCAGTTGCACTGCCAAATTTCACATGACAACTTGGTTTACCGCGTCGCTCATTGGAATTATCTACGCTCGGAAGATCATCGTGGATTAATGATGCAGTATGCACCAGTTCCAAAGCACAAGCTACGGGTAATAATCTTTCCAAACGGTTGATGTTTTTTCTGCCTATCAGCATTTCGTAAGTTGCCAAAAACAAAATTGGACGCAACCTTTTTCCATTAGAAAAAACACTATAATGTATTGCTTCGTTGAGCTGTTCTGGATATGTATTTGCGGGGGTGAGATACTTTTTCAAAGCATCTTCTACTAAGTCTAATCGTGATTTAAAATATTCTTGAACTAACAAATTTCTCTCCTAAATTTCTAATATTTCAAAGGTAATGCGATTTTTTTTCCAGTTTTTGCGGATTCATAAAGAGCCAAAATAAGCTCCAAAGATTTTCTGCCACTTCTGCCATCGGTATTGGGTGTGCCTTTTCCAGATAAAACATCTACAACATTTTGCAAATACCCCTGATGCCCAAAACCGTAGATGTTTTTTGGGTCTGTTGCGACTGCTTCGATAAGTTTATCGTCATCGTCATAATCTTTAAATTCCCAATGTTCCACCTTATTAACCGCAATTCCACCAATTTTCACAGTTCCTGTCTCGCCCATTATTGTGATGGATCCTTCATAGTTCTTTGGAAAAGTATTCATACTAACTTCGGCAACCCCAATTGCTCCATTTCGGAAATGAATAATTCCAGCACCTTGATCTTCGGTTTCTAGATTGTGTGCCAAAGTTGCAGTAAAAGCCATCACAGATTCCACTGGTCCCATCAACCACTGAATAAGATCGAAATAATGTGAAGCTTGATTCATAAAAGCACCGCCATCAAATTCCCAAGTTCCACGCCATTTTGCCATATCATAATAAGCTTGTGGACGTGTCCAACGTACGGTGATATTTGCACTAAAAAGTCTGCCAAACCTATTTTTATCAATTGCTTTTTTCAGTAATTGAATCGAAGGGTTCAAACGATTTTGCTTCACAACGAAAAGCTGAATTCCATTATCATCACAAGCATTCACCAATTTATCAACAGATTTAAGGTCAATACCCATCGGTTTTTCGGTTACTACATTAATTTTTTGTTCGGCAACATCAATTCCAATTTTTGGATGAATTCCGCTGGGAGTGCAGATAATTACGCAATCAAGTTCTTCTTTATTTAACATTTTTGTGTAATCGTCATAATGATTTTTTACATCATATTTTTCTGCTGATTCTCTTGCTCTTTTTTTGATAATATCGGCACAAGCAATTATTTTTGCACCTTCAATTTGCCCAATTGCTTCAAAATGGTTTTTGGAAATTCTTCCACAACCTATTAATCCGAATTTAATATTTTGCATTATTACTCCTTCATTTTCTTTGACTTCTCCAAAAAGAATTTTGCAATATTAATGTCAACAAAAACATAACTACAAACATCTTCCAATTTTTTATTCTCAAAATAGATGTTATTTTTTTTGTTGGAATATTCGAAAAAGTGGCAAAATAGAAAGCGAAAAATAAGAATTGAGAGAAATCTGCTTGACGCAAAAGTTACTTTTCAAAATCTAAATTTCCATCTTAAAATAATAGATGAATAAAAAAAATGGAGTGAAAAAAATGAAAAAAGTGGTAATTTTAATCGTTACAATTTTATTGTTTAGTTTACATTTGTTTGCTTTTGAAAAAGGAAAAATAGCTGGTCATATTACATTCAAAAATTCAGATAAATCTATC
>CAYQOZ010000061.1:0-10644 GCA_964419355.1 uncultured Candidatus Cloacimonadota bacterium
CTTCTGGTGTTTTTCCAATCCATTGCGGGTCATTTTGATCGACGAAACAAACATTACAATAACAAGCTGGGCAGACATTTCGGCAAGCATAGCAGCGAATACATTTTGAATATTCTTCCGTAACAATTTGCCATCTTTCATCGGCAGATTTTTGTTCAAAATCTTCGATATTTTTATACTCATCTTTAACTTCTACTTCTTTGCGTGGCTCACCAATAAAAATGTCAGATTCGGGTGCATCTGGAAAACGACAAGTCAAACAAGGGTCGCATAATATTTTGGAAAGAGTAGTCTTAACTTCGAAATTACGACCTTTCAAAGTTACAGAATCACCTTCAATTTTTGTCTCAAGAAGCTCTTTGTTGTCCATTAATTGAGCTACTTTCTTTTTTTCAATAACACCGTTACAAGGTGCTCCAATGACGACAATATTTTCGCGTTTAATTTGATTTTCTGTGGCATAAAGCACGATAGAACGTGCATCACAGCCTTTAGCGAGAATGGCAATTTTTTTGAAATCTTTACCAATTTTTCGTTTATCTTTCGTGAAGTATGTGGTCAAATTATTTCGACAAGTTTCATCAAAAATAAGTTTTTCAACGTCTTTTTCTTCTGTGATAAAAAGTGGAGAAGATGTGAGAGGAAGAGAACCTTTTTCCCAACCGATTACTAAATCCACTTTTTTTTCGGAAAGTAATTTTCCAACTTCTGTGTGTAATTTTTTAATCACTTTTTCTCTCCCTTTACTAATTTTGAAGCAGGACCAATTTTCTTAATATCTTCTGTGATTTTGGTGATGATATCGGCAAATCTTTCACCTTCACCAGCAGAAATCCAAGAAAACTGGATGCGTTCTGGTTCTATACCGATGTACTCTAACAATGGTTTTATCGTAGCATATCGCCTACGCGCAACGAAATTACCTGACAGGTAATGGCAATCGCCAGGATGTCAGCCAGAAACGAGCAGACCATCAAATCCGCTTTGTAAACTTTTCATTATGAAAAGCGGATCGACTCGACCTGAGCAAGGAATGCGAATTACACGCACATTTGGTGGATATTGAATGCGTGAAACTCCCGCCAAATCTGCACCAGCATACGAACACCAATTACACAAAATCGCCAAAATTTTTGGTTGAAATTCATTCATTATATTTTTCTCCATATCTATTAATAAATCTTTAAAATATCTGTCATTTCAATTGCATCGAAAGCTGCAAAAAGCTGCTCGTTACTAAATCCGCGTAAATCAAGAGCACCACAACGACAAGATGCAACACACGCTCCACAACCTTTACAAAGTGCTTCATTTATAACTGCAATTTCTTTTTCTGGGTCAACTTCGATAGCGTTGTATGCACAAATCGATTCGCAATACCCACAACCTGAACAGCGTGTTTCATCAATTTCAGAAATTGTTCCTTCTGCCAAAATTTCTTTTTTATTCAGGAATGTCAAAGCTCTACTTGCAGCAGCTTGCGATTGTGAAATTGTTTCATCCATATCTTTTGGATTGTGTGCCAAACCTGCTACGAAAATACCATCTGTAGCAAAGTCAACCGGACGCAATTTCACATGTGCTTCCAAAAACATTCCATCTGTATTTAATGGAATTTTAAGCATTTTACCGAGATCAAAATTTTCTTTTTTCGGGTCAATCGCAGTTGCAAGCACGAGTAAATCTGCAGTTACTTCAATATTTTTATCCATAATCGGATCAAAAACTGTAACTCTTATTTTACTATTTGGATCAAACTCATCTGCGAGTTCTATTTTCGGTTTATTATCAACCGAATAATTGATGAACATCGTACCTTTATCGCGGAGTTCTGTATAATATTTTTCTCGCAAACCGTAAGTTCTAATGTCGCGATATGCCACATAAATATTCACATTTGGAAATTTCTTCTTCAAAGTAAGTGAGTTTTTTACTGATTTTGTGCAGCAGACTCGACTGCAATACATTTTGCCCTCTTCACGCGAACCAACGCACTGTATCATCATTACATTTTTCAATTTTCCCTTTGGAAAAGTTTGATTGTGAAGCATTTTTTCAAATTCAACTTGCGTGATAATTCTATCAGATTCACCATAAAGATACTCTTTTGTTTGGTGTTCATCAGCACCTGTTGCAACAACGATTACACCGTGTTCGAATGTGTTTTCTTGCTCATTTTCGATAATGGTTGTTTTGAAATTCCCGACATAACCATCAATATTTTTTATCTCTGTATTTTCGAAAATATGGATAAGTTTATTATTAGAGACATCATTTATTAAACTTTGCAGTAACTCCTGAGGATTTTTGCCAAAATTAAAGAAAATATTACGCAAATTTCCACCGAGTTCTTTTTCTTTTTCGATGAGATAAACTTCTGTTCCTGCTTCAGCGAGTGATTTTGCAGTTGTCATTCCAGCGAGTCCACCACCAATTACAAGCGCTTTTGGATTTATCGCAATTGGTAACCTTTCCAATGATGTGAGTCCGCGTGCTTTTGCCACACCCATATTGACCAAATCTTTCGATTTTTCGGTTGCTTTTTCTGGTTCGTTCATATGTGCCCACGAACACTGGTCACGAATGTTTGCCATTTCAAAAAGATATGGATTCAAACCAGCTTCAGAAAGCATTTCGCGGAAAAGTGGTTCGTGCGTTCTTGGTGTGCAAGCAGCAATTACAACACGATTCAAATTTTTCTCTTTTATACGTTGCTTGATAACATCCATACAATCTTGTGAACAGGCGTAAACAAGGTCTTCTGAATGTTCTACATTGGTTAATTTACCAGCTTCTTCTGCAACATCTTTTACATCGACAACACCGGCAATATTGATACCGCAATGACAAATAAAAGTTCCAACTCGCGGTCTATCTCCAACTTCATTTAATTCTTGAGTCTCATTTTCTTTCAATTCTTGGCGTTCCAAACGCAAATATTTAATGGAATCTGCAACTGCACCAGAAGCAGCAATTACTGATTCAGGAATATCCTTTGGACCGTTCGCAGCACCACAAACAAAAATTCCTTCGCGAGAAGTTTGCGAAGGAGTAAATTTATCAGAACGAATAAAACCAAATTCATCTAATTTTATATCTAATTTTTCGGCAAGTTTATCAACATTTTTGCGTGGTTGAAGTCCGATAGAAAGTACAACCATATCGTATTCTTTGAATTTGATTTCACCATTTTCCAAAACATATCTCAGTTGCAAATTTCCATTTTCCATTTCGCTAATTTCAGAAACTTTCGATTTGATAAAATCGACACCATATTGCCCTTTTGCCTTTTCATAATATTTATCAAAATCTTTTCCAAAAGCACGAATATCCATGTAGAAAATTGCGGGCTGTGTTTTTTTCATGTGCTCTTTTGCGATGATTGCTTCTTTGATGGCAAACATGCAACAAGCTGATGAACAGTAGTTATGGTCGATGCTTTCATCTCGTGAACCAACGCATTGGATGAAAGCGATACTTTTTGGCTCTTCGTGATCGGAAGCTCGCACCACATGACCACCAAGTGGACCAGATGCAGAGAGCATTCTTTCAAACTCGAGTGAAGTTACTACATTTTTGAACTTTTTATAGCCGAAATGTCCAAATCCGATTGGATTGAAAGGATCCATTCCACTCGCAACAATAACAGCACCAACATTCAATTCAAATTCTTTATCTACATCTTCATAATGAATAGCATCTGCAGGGCAAACTTTCTGACAAATCTTACAAACACCTTTTGTTAAATAAAGGCATTTGTCTTTATCAATAGTATATTCAGACGGAATGCTTTGCAGAAAATAACGTGAAATTGCACCGCGTTTTTTTAAACCTTCATCAAAATCATCATCAATTTTAATGGGACATTTTTCTTCGCACAAACCGCAAGCTACACACTTTTCTGGGTCAACATATTTAGCATTTTCCAGAACTTTCACTTTGAAATCACCAGCGTGACCATCAACGGAAATTACTGATGATTTTATGTGAATTGTAATATTTTCATGTCTTGCACATTCACTCATTTTTGGCGAAAGAATACACATCGAACAATCGTTTGTGGGGAATGTTTTATCCAATTGTGGCATTCTACCACCAATGGTAGAAGTTTCTTCAACTAGATGTACTTTTAAACCCATTTCTGCCAAATCTAAGGCAGCTTGAATGCCGGCAATTCCAGCTCCGATAACCATTACTGATCTACTTTTTAAGCTCATAAATTTTCCTAAGTTTTATAAAAATATATTCTTTTTAGTTTTATTTTCACCCATTTTAGTGATTTTTTCTGAGTATTCATTACTAACTTGGGCAAATTTATTACCTTCCGAAGCGGAAATCCAAGTCAAACGAATGCGGTCATTTTCCAAACCGACAGTCTCAAAAATTTTCTTCAAAATAGCTGTTCTCCTGCGTGCATGATAATTACCAACCTGGTAATGGCAATCGCCGGGATGTCAGCCACCTACCAAAACCCCATCTGCACCGCGAAGATAAGATTTAATCAAAAAAACTGGGTCAACACGACTGGAGCACATTATCTTGATTGGCAACATCGCAACTGAATATTGTGAACGATTAATTCCCGCCAAATCAGCACCAGTGTATGAGCACCATTTACATAAAAAACTTACAATTTTAATTTTATTTATCATCTCATTCTCCAAGCTCTGGAAATTCTTCTTCTTTGAATATTGCAACAGGAATTGATTCTTTAACATCTCTGCCCGGAACAAAATCAAACATTTCAGCAGTTTTTTCACCTACTTTTTTGAACACACTTGCAACTGGAATATTTGCTGGGCAAACATCTGTGCACTGCCCACAACCAACGCAAGAAAAGCTCATATGTGATAATCTTCCTAAATGGAAAAAGATTGTATCCGGAGGAAGTCTTAATGCACCTTTTTGCTCCAATTCCTTTTCCAAAATGAGCGTATTATAGTCATAATTACAGGAATCAAAATCGCAAAGAGTGCAGTAACAAATAGGACAAACCGTGTTACAGCCGTGACAGCCGATACATTTGCCAAAAATATCTACAATTCCGTCTAAACCTGTTTCGGAAATTGCTGAAAATAGTTTTTCTTTTTCTGCTGATTTTATTTCTAAAATTGGTTTTAAATTCTCTTTATCAAAAGATTTTTCCACTAAATTATCATTATATAATTTAGCAAATTTCACACCTTTTTCGGTATTTAAATACATTTCACAAACATTACTTTTTTCACCAATTGTAGAGATTAAAATGTCTGCATTTTGTGGTGCGATGTGTTCGCAGGCTTCACAAGTTGGGCGAATGTTTTCTGGAATTTCTCCTTTTTCAACAGAAGTCCAATATTGTTTCTCATTAATTTCATTTCTAACATTAACTTTTAGTGGATAAACGCCACCACAAGTATGAGTTATGAACAGAAAATTATCGAGAGAACCTTGCTCTCTTTTGGCCAATTCGATGAATGCACGGAATTCACAAGGATGAATAACAACCGCAATTATCTCCTTCATTGGTGTGAAACGACCGAAAAGTTGCCCTGCATTTGCTGGCATCAAAGGATAAAATGGTGTGATATTATCAAGTTCTTTTACATCTGTAATTAAGCCATAATTTGATGTGTTTTTTCGAAAGCTAAAAACTCCATCAATTTTCTTATTTTCAAGCAGATTTTTTAAAAAATTTACCGTTGCATTTTGGAAATTATTTTCAATTTTCAAAAGTTTACTCATGATGACTCTCCTGAACTTCTGCTTTTTTCACCATCTCGCCAAGTTCACCCATTTCATCTAATTTATATTCTTTCATTGGCAATGCATCACCTGCATTTTCACCCGCTACATAATCAAAAGTTTTTTGGGTTTGAGACGCAACATAACTAAATATTTTGGCAACTGGAATATTGACTGGACACGCATCAGAACACAATCCACAAGAAACACAAGATAAACTCATATGCGCCATTCTGCCTGTGTGAAACATTACTTTATCAAGTGGAAGAGCAATCCCACCACGCTGTTTTGCACGCATCATTTTCACGTCAGAATTTGGCTTCGCAACTGCTGAATCGAAGTAACATTTTCGACAGTAGCAGATTGGGCAAGAGCTTCCACAATTATGGCAATTAATGCAAAGTGCAAAAGTTTCAGCAAGACTATCAAAACCATCAATCATACCTTTGATAAGCTCAAAAGTTTCAGTTCTGCTCTTCTTTTTATCCGAAGCGGTCGCTTCCATATTTTTTTGCCAATTTTCTAAATCTGTATCTGCTGATAATTCCATTTTAGAAATAATTTCAGCACCTTTTTCAGAATTAGAAATTAACAAAATATTTTTATCTTCAATTCCAAAGTGCAAATCACTCGCACAATTAGAAAATTTATCGCAAATTTGACAAACCGGCTTTAGTTCATTCGAATTATAGGTTTGTTCTTTTAATAGTTTATCGAAAAATGTGCCTTTTTTTTGCGGTTCTGCGATGAAATCTTGCATTGGAAGTGCACCAATACAATCATAACTGAAAAGAGTTACATCATCCAATTTTATTTGGTTTAACTTAACTAACTCGATTGTAGCACGAATTTCACAAGGTTTCATTAAAGCAGCAATTTTAAATTTTCCATCACCAATTCTTGTGTAAGCTTTCAATGCTTTTGCAGCATTAATTGGCATAATCGGTGCAATCGGTTCTGCATTTTTCAAAAGATTTTTATCTTTAACCAAAATCCATGCGTAAGAATCTTCTGATGGCACCATCATCGGCATTAAAACCGCATCGAAAGTATTATTTGAAAGTGTTTTATCAAAAAAATCTAAAATAGATTTACGAATTTCACCTTCAAGTTTGATACCTTTACTCATTTATTTCTCCTCTATCTCAACGCTTCTTTAACTTCTTGATACAATTGTGGGTTAGTAAAATATTTGGTACGAATCGAGCCTGACGGACAACTACCGACACAATTTCCACAACCACGACAAATTGCTTCATTTACGATTGAAATTCCACGATCTTCATCGTAGTATATCGCTCCAAATCCACAAACGTCTAAACAAGTTTTACAGCCTGTGCAATATGCTTCTAAAATTTCGGAAACCATTACTTCTGGTATAATTTTTTGCCCTGGAATGAGTTGTGTTAAAATTTTTCCTGCACATGCTTGTGCTTGTAAGATTGATTCAGTAATTCCAACTGGGCCCTTTGTGGTACCTGCAATGAAAACACCATCAGTATTGGTGCTAACAGGTTCTTTCTTCAAATGTGCTTCGTTGAAAAATCCGCGTTCATCAAGGTCAACTTTTAGCATTTCTGCAAATTTTTGATTATCTTTTGAAGGAATAATTCCCGTTGCTAAAATTATCATATCTGGTTTTAGATTAGACTTTTCATCACTAATTTTTGTAAAATTTAGTTCCATTCCATTCAAAGAAATATCTGTAATTTTTACAAAGTCAATTTTACTTTTTATTTTTTGATGATATTCTTGGTCTTCTTTATTTGGCAAACAAAGGTGTTTGTAAAATTCCGTAACCTTAATATCACCAGATTGTTCATTAATGTAATGCCCAATTTTTTGCAGATAATTACAGCAAATTTTACTACAATATCCCAAATCTTTCCTGCCGACACAATGTACCAAAGCAACAGATTTTGGTGTTAAACCATCGCGAAGAGTAATTTTTCCATTTTCAGAAAACAGATTTTCTGCTTCTTGAGCAGTAAAAACATTGTCGTCATTTTTGAAATTAAAATCAGTCAAATCTTGCGGGCTTTGCAATTCTGCACCATTTGCCATTACAACTGCACCAACCAATAATTCAGTTTCTTCAGCAGATTTTTGATCTTTTAAAACAACTTCAAAATTACCTAAAAACCCAACGATAGATTCCAATTCGGTATTTGTGAAAATTCTAATATTATTATTGTTTTGAACATCCGAAATTTTCTGTTTTAAAACATTCAAATTTGAACCTTGACGTGGTAAAAGTTCTTTTAGTTTAGAAGAATTTCCACCCAAAAGTTTTTCTTTCTCAATGAGAAAAACTTTACGGTTTTTTGATGCTGCGGAGAGAGCTGCTTCGAGTCCAGTTATGCCGCCACCAATGATTAAAACATCAGGATTGCTATCCAATTCAGTTTCGTTAAGTGGCTTCTGGTAAAGCACTCTGTTCATTCCCGCATGAATGTAACGCACTGCTTTTTCGGTTGCCACATCTTTATCGGAATAGACCCACGCGCATTGTTCACGAATGTTGATAATTCTGTACATATAAGGATTCAAATCTGTTTTTTTACAAACATTAATAAAAGTTGTATCGTGGTCTCGCGGTGAACAAGCCGCCAACACCAAATGTGAAAAACCATTTTCATTAATTTCATCTTCCAAAAATTTTTTACCGTCAACAGAGCACAAAAGTTTATGGTTTTTTACGACCAATTCTTTATCTTTAAAATCTTCTAATTTGGAAACTTCTTCCATTATTTTATCAATGTGAACTCGACTTGCAATATTGGGTCCGCATTCACAAACATAAATTCCTATTTTATCGCTCATAAATCCACCTTAATTTTTTGAAAATATTTGAGCCACAGCGGCTTCTGCCTGAACTACTGAAGACTGAATATCCTTTGGACCTTCTGCACAACCAGCCACGAAAATTCCCGGTTTAGAAGTTGCCACCGAACCAATGCGGAAAGTTTGAGCTGCTACAAATCCGTATTTATCTTTTTCAATACCCAAAGTTTTATACAATTCAACTGAAGAATTTGCTGGAACCATCGCATTTGCCAAAATAACCATATCAACTAAAACGCTGTTTTTGGCATCTTTTTTGTCGATGTATGAAACTTCAATTTTATCATCTTTTTGAGTAATTTCCATTTTGTTTCTATCAGCTTGATAAACAAATTCCGTTGAATGTCCGTTAACTTTATCATAAAATTTTTGGTATGTTTTATCTGGCAAACAGATATCGCTGAAGAAATTATACACTTTTGCATTTGGTAATTTATGCTTCAAAAAATGGGCGTGTTTGGAAGAATATGTGCAACAAACAGATGAGCAATAGCCAACTTCATCGCGTCCGACACAATGAATGATGGCAATAGACTCTGGTGATTTTTCAGAATCACGCAAAGTAAGTTTTCCTTCTGTTGGTCCATTTGAAGCGAAAAGTCTTTCAAATTCGAGTGCTGTATAGACTCCCGAAATTTTTCCGTAACCCAGATTTTTCATTTCAGAAATATCAAGATTATCAGAACCAGTTGCAATTATTATGTTTCCAACTTCAACTTCAATTTCTTCATCTTTTTCTGTAAAATCGATAGCACCAAACATACAAGCTTCCGCACATTTGTTGCATTCTTCTGTACCATTTAATCTCAAACATTTATCCGCATCGATAACGGGAACATTTGGCAAAGAGCCAGAAGTCGGCACATAAATTGCTTTCTTTTCAATGAGATTTTCTTCCCATTCATTTATTTGTGAAACCGGACAAGGTGGGTAGCACATTCCGCAACCTAAACAGTCCTGCATATTCACATAACGTGCTTTTTTGAAAATTTTTACTTTGAAATTTCCCGCAGTTCCTTCAACTTTTTGAATCGTGCTTACAGTCATCACTTCAATATTTTTATCTTGTAAAATATCTTGTTGAATTGGGGCAATCAAACAAGTTGAACAATCCAAATTGGGAAAACTTTCTTCATTCTTGATTATTTTACCACCGATAAGTGATAGTTTTTCCACAAGAAATACTTTTTTACCAGCTTTTGAAAGCATTAAAGATGCGTCCATTCCAGCAATACCGGAGCCTATAATTAAAACATTGTCATTCATTCAAATTCCTTTTTAATGATTTTGCGAAAGCATTATCAAACAATATCCAGATGAAATCTGATAGATTCATAATTTCTTTTTATTTAAAATTGAGAGCTATTTGCGAGTGGATTTGGACCCAATTTTTCAATTTTATCCGAAAATTCGTTTACTATTTCAACATATCGTTTTCCTTCTGAAGCAGAAATCCACGATAATTGAATTCGTTCTGGATCGAGTTTTAGTGTTTCCATCACTTTTTTTAGTTGTGCAAAGCGACGGCGAGCATAATAATTACCAACCTGGTAATGGCAATCTCCGGGATGTCAGCCAGCTACCAAGATGCCATCTGCACCGCTAAAATATGTATTTAATAAAAGATTGTGGTCGATACGACTGGAGCACATTACGCGTACGACATTTAAGGATGGTGTAATTTCATTCTTACCGGCACCGGCTAAATCCGCTGCTGCATAAGTACACCAGTTACATAAAAAGCCAACTATTTTTGGTTTAAATTTTTGTTCGTTCATTAAGTCCTCTACGTAAAATAAAAAGGAGTACTTTTGTACTCCTTTTTTCCGTTAATTAAAACTGGATTTGTGCAGAAAAAGAGCCAGTTCCATCATCCATGCAAAACAGTAATGTTTTTCCTGTTTTTTCACACCAAGCTTTGATGTCTGTTGGGAAAGATGGGCAGTTTGCCATTACTTCCAAAATGTCACCTGCTTCCATATTTGGGATGAAAGCTACTACTTTAAGAATTGGTTGTGGGCATTTGAGACCCAATGTGTCTAATGTTTTTACAGCCATTTTTTTCTCCTTTTTTTT
>CAYQOZ010000062.1:0-10629 GCA_964419355.1 uncultured Candidatus Cloacimonadota bacterium
TTCGCGTTATGAACTCACTTTTGAACGCAAAAAAATTGTGGGAAGTGCACAAGTTCGCAGAGAAAATGCACTTTTGCAACACGGTTCAATTTTATTAAATCACGATCAAAGTAAAGTGGCACATTTGCTTCCAAATTTGGAAAATAAGCAAAGAGAAAAACTAGCTAATTTTCTTACTCGAAAAACAATTTCTATCAATCAGATTTTAAAAACAAAAATTACATTTCCTGAAGCTGTAAATTATTTTATTGATGGTTTTAAAAAAAAATGGGGTGAAGATAATTTTTTTAAAAAAAATGTTCTTTCCGAACAAGAAAAAAAAACTGTAGATAATCTCATTCATACTAAATACTTGACGGAAGAATGGAACAAGAAAATATAGCCCAATAATATAGAAACGCAAAGAAAATATTTGACACCAGAATTAGCGTAAATGTTTTTGTATGAAGAAAAATTCCAAAATAAGGAGAATTTAAAAGATGCATAAAAAAATTCTATTTTTGATGTTGTTGGCGATTTTAATTCAAATTCCGTTGTTTGCAGGAACGACAGGCAAAATAGCTGGAAAAGTTACCGACGAAGATGGCAATCCAATTCCTTTTGCGAACGTAATTTTAGAGGGCACGCAAATTGGAGCACAAACCAAAGATAACGGAACTTACATTATTATCAATGTTCCTCCTGGAACCTATAATTTAGTTTGCCAAAGAGGTGGATTTATTCCCGCCAAAATTACGGGCGTTGAAATTAGTATGGATCTTACTAAAATTCAAAATATTATCATAAAAAAAACTGCGGTAAAAATCGATGATTACGATGTTTCTGAAGCTAGAGTGGAAATGGTGCAAGCTGGTAAAACTGGTTCAGAAAAAAACATTAAAATGGAAGAGATGGAAGATATCGCAGTTGATAATTTGGAAGGCGTGATTGCTATTCAGGCAGGTGTCTCAATTTCTGGCGGAGAGCTTCATTTTCGCGGTGGTCGTTCTAATGAAGTTGTCTATACTGTTGATGGAATGTCTGTTTCGGACGCTGTAGATGGAGGCTCCGCACTAACTGTAGATATGGATGCTGTGGAATATACTGATGTGAAAACAGGTGGTTTTACGGCAGAATACGGTAATGCACAATCTGGGATTATCAACATTAAAACAAAATCTGGTGGAAGAGATTATCACGGTAAAATCGAGGTGGTTTCAGATCATGCTATCGCAGATGTGAATAGTGCAAATCATGACCAACTAAAATTCAATATTGGCGGACCAGTTTTCACTCCTTGGGTTTCTTCCCTTCGAGATAAATTTACTTTTTTCCTAAATGTGGCAGGAAGTTGGGATGATTATAGACATAAAGATCATTTCGTAAATGACCCAACAGAAGAACTGAAATATCTTAGTAACGATAATTTTTCTGCTTCAGATCCATATTCCGAAAGGGAACAATTTTTGGGCTTTGATCTCGGCGATAGGAACTTAAACCTATACAATGCAAATCTAAAATTCAAATACCAATTTAATGCCAAACAGAAATTAACGATGGCGGTTCGCGGAGATAAAACCAAATTTAAATCATTCTCATATCTATGGAAATATGCACTTGATTATTTAACTGCCGGCGAATCACAACAATATCAAATTGCTGGAACTTACGACCACACATTCACCCCGCAAATGAATTTTAAAATTAAAGCGAGTTATTATCACAAAGAGAATAATTTGGGACCGGACGGTATAGACCGCGATGCTTATTTTACAAAAAATTCTGAATATTTTGACCTTTATGCCGATAATACCGCAATGAATTGTAGTGGCATCGATTATCTAACTTATAATGGTTTAATTGGATCTGAACTTATTTATGATTGGACTATTTTATCCGACGGAATTGAAAAAGGAGTTCCTTTTGTCCGACCGGGAACAATCTCTGGTTATTATGCAGATGATGAAAATAGTGTAATGACTTTGCGTACCGATTTTGAATATCAACTAAATCAAATACACGGTTTTAAAACAGGTATCGAAGTTACTAACCATTATATCAGAAAAAACCAATGGTCAAGTCCTTGGACAATAGATGAAACACGATATGTTGCGTATTTAGAAGATTATGGAACACCGGTATATTGGGCTTATACAATCAATGATTCGACTGTGTTTAGCGATGTAGAACTTGAAGACGAAGATTTGATTAAAATAGGATATGGATTAGATGATTATTATGATGCAATTATTGCTTCCGCTGGAAATACCGATGGTTACGAAGCATTTCCTTGGCAGGCTGCTTATTATATTCAAGACAAAATGGAGTGGGAAGGTATGATTGTTAATGCTGGTCTCCGTTTTGATTTTTGGTATCTTGGCGAAAAATATAAAATTTTAAAAGATGCCGGAAATTATGTTTGGGAAGAGTTTGAAGATGATAAAAAATTTCAAGAAATGATTTCTCCTCGTCTTGGTGTTTCTCATCCAATTTCCGAAACGGCAGTTATGCATTTTGCCTATAATTATCAAAATCAGCTTCCACAAATGGCGTATGTATTCACAACTGATCGTCCAGAAGATGCGATTACCAGCAATACTGCGGTTGTGGTTGGCACGCCAGATTTGGAACCACAAATTACAGTTACCTACGAAGTTGGTTTGCAAAAGCAACTTTCGGAAGATTATGTTATGGATATTCAAGCGTATTACAAGAATATCTATAATTATGTTAGCACTCAAAAAGTCTATTCTGAAACTGACGATAATGTTTCGTGGTATGAATATATTTCTAATGATTATGGTAGTGCACGCGGCATTGATATCAACTTAGAAAAGAAGCTTTCCAACTTTTTGATGGGTTCTACTTCTTATTCGCTTGCTTGGGCAAATGGAAATAACTCATCCACCGTTATTCAAGATTATTCTACAAACCTGCGAGAGTTTCCACTTGATTGGGATATGCGTCATAATTATAGTTTAAATATCACTTTCAGAATTGCCAGAGGTGAAGAATTTTATATTCCATTCACAGATTTTGCACTTCCAACTTTCTTGACTAACGATTTTTCAGCGAACTTTTTTTACAATATTGCTAGCGGAACACCTTATACTGCAACTACACAAGATGGTGCAAGCTTTGATACAAATAGTTTCCAAAAACCATACACGGAAAATGCAAATCTGCGTTTTACCAGAAAATTTAAGTTATCCGAAAATATGAGCGTCAAAGCTTATTTGAGTATTAACAATTTATTTGATAAGAAAAATGTAAATTGGGTTTACTCCATAACTGGTTCTCCTTATTATGATGGCGCTGATATTAGTGAACCAAATAGCGACTATGTAGCAGAAGAAGTGAAATATCTTCACGATTTAGCAAATAGAAATCCAAGTGCAATTGCTCAAGGAAGAACCTTTACAATGGGCGTTGCAATCAAATTTTAAAAAAAATATATTAGGAGGAAGATAAAATGAGGAAAAGATTAATTTTCATAATGATGATTTTGGTGATGGTAAGTTTAGTTGCCTTTGCTCAAGAAGAGGCAGAAACTGTTAATGAAGATACTTTAGCACAGGTAATTGAGCCAGTTGAAGTTTTTGAGGAATCTCCTCAAAGCGGTGGTATGGAAATGTTTGCTCGAAAAATTGTGGGTAGCGGATTAGTTGACCTTTTTATTCAGGGTGGATTTGTGATGTATCCGATGCTTCTTTTATTGATTTGGGGTATTGCCACTATTATTTGGAAAATTATCTCATTGAGTTATGCCAAAATAAATGTTAATGAATTTCTAGAAAAAATTATTCCACTCGTAGAAGAGAAAAAATATGCTGATGCTATAAAATTATGTGAAAAGACGAAAGGACCAGTTGCCGTTATTATTCATATGGGGCTTTTGAAAGTAGATAAAGGTGTTGAAGCGGTAGAAAAAGCAATCGAAAATGCAAGCGTGCTTGAAATGGCTTTCTTGGAAAAAGGATTTATCCCGCTTTCTACTACGATTAATCTTGCACCAATGTTTGGTTTCTTTGGAACTATTGTTGGTATGATTCGTGCATTTGCAGATATTGCAGCTGCCGGTGAAGTAGAGCCAACTATTGTGGCTACTGGTATTCAAATTGCACTTATTACTACTGCGGCTGGTTTGGCTATTGCGATTCCAATGCAGTTTTTCAATAATATGTTTCTTGGAATGGTTGATGGCTTGGTGATGGATATGCAAAAAGGATCAGAAAAACTTATAGAGACCCTTGTAGAAAGTAAATAGGCAGGATTTTATGGTAAAAAGAAAAAGAAAGGATTTGGGTGGAATTCCTACTGCATCAATGTCGGATGTGGCGTTTCTACTTCTTGTATTCTTTCTATCTACTACCAAATTTGACATCAAAAAAGGTTTAGGGTTAGTTCTCCCACCAGCATCAGAGCAGGCAGATAAAAAAGTGAAATTGAAAGATGAAAATATTACTAAAGTTTGGATTGATGCCGAAGGTGTAATCACTATAATAAGTGGTGGCAAAGAAGAACAAGTTGATTTACAAAACCTTGAATCCAAAGTAAGAAAAATCGTTCATAATAATCCTGATATGGTAGTTTCCCTAAAAACAGATAGAATGAGTAAATATAAATTTATGGTAGAAGCACTCGATAAATTGCAAGCTTCTGGTGCCGAAAAAATATCATTATCCACAAATTAGGAAGGAATTATGGCAAAAATAAAGAAATCTAAAAAACCAGAAACTACAATTCCCACCGCATCAATGTCGGATATTGCTTTTTTGCTTTTGCTTTTTTTCATGGTTTCGACTGTGTTTGTGAAAGAGAAAGGTTTGCGGGTTACAATGCCACAAGCCGAAGAAATTCAGAAGATTCCAAGAGATCAATCTGCTACCATTTATGTGGATAAATTTGGAACAATTTCTATTGATGATCTTGTTGTTTCTATTCCTGATGTGCAGTGGGTAATGCAAAAAAAATTGGTCGAAAATTTTAATGTGATTGCTTGCTTTAGAACTGATAAAAATACCAATTATGGTATTATGTCTGACATACTTAATCAATTGAGAGAAGCAAATGCTTTGCGAGTCTCTTTTGAAGCGAAGCTGAAAGGGTAGGTGAAAATGAATAAAAAAATAGTTGATTGGAAAGATGTTGCCGATAGTTATTACGATAAAGCGGTGAGCCTTGCCATATTAATTCTATTATTTGCTTTCATCGTTTCACCAAAAATTGAAGTGAAACCATTTAAGCGTGAAATAAAAATTACAGAAGCAATAGATATTCCACCAGAAATTAAAGAGAAAATTAAACCACCAGAAGAGACTGTTAAGCCAGTTATTGAAATTGTGATTGAAGATGATTTGGAAAGTGATGAAGATGAAGATATTGAAATAATAGATACAATTGAAAAAACATCGTTAGATCCGTATGAAGAAATAATAGGAAAGGTGATGGGACAAACTAATAAATTTCAGATTTATGAAGATCCTCCCATCCCGATTAGACAGATTCCACCAATATATCCTGATTTTGCCAAAACTGCTGGCATTGAAGGTTCGGTAACGGTTGAAGTGGAAGTTTTTGCAGATGGAACAGTCGGAGCAATTGAGGTTAAAAAATCATTGATGGGTGGTCCCGGCGGTTTAGATGAGGCAGCTATTAAAGCGGTAAGGCAATGGGAATTTGCTCCAGCAAAAAGTGGAGGAAAACCGGTTGCGGTTTGGGTTATTTTTGATGTTAATTTTAGTTTAGATTAGTATATTTTGGAGAAAAAGGAAGAAAATATGAAATTAGTAAAAACGAAATGGTTAATTATCTTATCTGTGTTACTGTTGTTTTCTGGGGTAGTTTATGCCAGATCTCTAAGTAACTCTTCAAGTGATAAAAAATTCGATTTGGTAAAATATCACAATGTAGGAAATATTTGGCTGAGAGTTAGTAATTACGGCTTTTTTGGTTCTGGTGATGACATCCAACCACCTTGGCCCTCTTTGGAATATCCGGGCGGTAGCGGAATAGATTATCTCTATCAAGGTGCACTTTGGTTTGGTGCAAAGAAAAAACGATTGGATATTTATGGCAATCAACTCTATTTTGCTGAAGAAAATCCTGATAATAATACTGATGTAATTACAGAATACATTTTCGATGAAGATGGAGAGCAGATTGAAAATCCAGACTGGAGTGAAGATTTGCCAATGGTAGTTGATACATTAACAACTTTGGGATTTGATGGTGATGCAGACCTTTACGAGTTTCTACCAGCTTACAATCCAAAAGAAAATAATTTGGATGTGTATGGTATTTTCAATGTTTCAGATACAATTATGACCGCTTCAATAAGAAAGCACAGAAGAGCTGAAGATGATGATGGTGATGGACAAATAGATGAAGATCCAGTTGGATACGCGTTTCCTTTTAGACCAGCAGATGAATTACCGAATGTTTTCGAAAGTTACGGAAATCAATGGCTGTCAGATTTTGTTGATCCTGCAGATTTTAGCGATATAAGTAACTATGAATCTATTTGGTTTCCACTTGGTTTTGTGGATTTAGCAGATGAAACGAATGAAAATTACAATTTCGCGGAAGTAAATGATGACGATCTTGATGGACTTTTCGACGAAGATGGCTATCCAGTTTCGGAACAAGATTTCGTCTCTTTCTATTATGATTATAGTCCATTTGGCACTTCTGGCGAAAGAGATTATGGTCAATCTGCATCTGGAAATAATCATGGTTCAAGTGAACAATTGAACATCAGAGTTCGACAGATGAGTTATCAATGGAGTTATGATTACATAAAAAATCTTGTTTATGTGGAATTTGATATCACAAATATGAATCAAGATGAATATCTTTATGATTGTGCAATGGGAATCTACATGGATTCCGATGTTGGACCGCAAGCTTACACCGGTGATGGAAGGTCAATGGATGACATTAGTAGTTATGTTAGGGGAGAAGGTTACGAATTTGCCTATACCTATGATGCGGATACTGATGGTGGTTTAACTACAGGTTTTGTGGGCTCGCGAGTGTGTACACCCGACCCTGATATTTTAGATTTTGCTTGCTGGTATTGGAATCGTGGAGAAGGACCGGATGATAGCAATCCTTTAAACTTGGAAGCAAATCCAACTGCAAATCAAAAATACTGGCTTTTGACGGGTAGAAATCCTGACGACAGTAAATACATTTCACTGCGTGAAGATCCAGATTCACAACTGGAAGATCCCGATGATACACGCTATCTTTTTGCATTTTATGGTGATATGCAGGGAATGGATAATCCAACTGTCGAATCTTGGAATCTTGCACCCGGAAATACAATGAAAATAGTTATTGCAGTATTTCCCGGTGAATCTATCACAAGTTTGAAGACACAAGCCGGCTGGGCGAAAAGTGTGTATGGTAAAGCTCAAAATTTGCAAGAAGTTGTTGAACCAGATACGTTTGTTCATTACCAAGCTCCGGAACCTCCTGAAATTCCAAATGTTTATGCAGAACTTGCCGAAGATGGAAATAAAATTGATGTCTATTGGGATAATCGTTCCCAAATGGATAATATTGATACGAAAACAATTCCGGCTGAAGATATTGGTTGGCAAGATGAAACCGCTGGATTAGATAGCCATATCGACAGTTTTACTCCTGAACTGCAAGATATAATGCCAGAAGAATACTGGCCGGATAATTGGATTACGACTTATGGAACAAATGATAATGCAAAAGTAAATCCTTGGCGTGGAGATAGGCTTCGACACGATTTTCAGGGTTATGCACTTTGGGGAAGATCTGGTAGTGGCTCGCAGGAATATTGGATGCTTCAAGAGAGATGGGATAAAGTAGAAACAGATCAAGATTATATTGACTACGAAACAAATTTAGGCCACGAAGATTATAAATATTTTGGCGGAAGTGGCACAATGTGGTCAGAAGATAAGAAACTTCCAAATAAAAAAGATGGCGAAGCTACTGCCGAAGATACACTTTATTTCAGATATGACGATGAATATAAATTAGTTAATTATGTGATTGGTGATGATATTTATGGCTTCCCGCTTTATGATGCTTCTGTTGTCTATGATAGTGAACTTCAGGAAATTGCAGATGGGCTTTCCAAAAACGATCAAGCATTACTTTTTAAGAATCCAAACGTTGCAGATGATATTTATCTGGCTATTTATGATGACAGATTAATTCCACTTGAAGACCATCTCGGCGAAAATCATGTTGGTGTGGATGGCTCGGAATATACAGAAGATATTCATGACAGATTATCCAGACGTTATTACCATTCTCAAATTTATCATCCACCAAAAGGTGTGGAATATTATCTTGCAGTAACGGCTTGGGATAGAGGAATTCCAAGTGTTGATTTGCAATCATTAGAATCTGGACGAGATGCTACTGCAAATATGAAAGTTATGTTCCCCGGTCCAAGCGGAACTTCTGAGATGGATAAAATTCATGTAGTGCCAAATCCGTATGTGGGACAAAGTGATTTTGACGGACGCAGAAGTAATGATGAGAAAGGTGATAAAAGCCGTAGAATTTGGTTTGTGCAAATACCAGAAAGATGCAAAATAAAAATATTCTCACTCGCAGGTGACTTGGTGGATGTGATAAATCATGATGGAGCAACCGCAGAAGATATTATTACAATCAGTAAAGCGGCAGCAACTGGAATAGCAGCGAGTGGCTTAGCTTCGTGGGATTTACTTTCGATGAATAATCAAATTATCGCACCAGGTGTCTATCTATTCTCTGTTAGAGATTTAGAAACTGATGAAATAAAAGTTGGCAAATTTGTCATTATTAAGTAAAATATATTAAAGAGGAAAATATGAAAAAGTATGTTAGCATTTTAGTAGTTTTGATTTTGATGCCGGGGCTTCTCTCGGCTGGGATATTTGCTAAAACTGGAACTGCGGGTTTACAATTCCTAAAAATTGGTATCGATGCACGAGCAATTGGAATGGCAGAAGCATATACTGCTGTAACAAATGATATCTCTTCTGTGTTTTGGAATCCGGGTGGTTTGGCATTAACACCGCAAAAACAAGTTTTCTTTTCACACACAGAATATGTAGCTAATATCAGATACGAATATGTAGCTATTTCCACCGTAACCGATATTGGCGTTTTCGCAATTAGCGGTGCACTCCTTCATATGGATTGGATGGATGTGTATGAAGAAGATAATCTGCTTGAGCCAACTGGAGAAACATTTACAAACAGCGATATAGCACTCGGGCTTACATATTCAAATGCATTTACAGATAAATTTTCCTTCGGATTTACAGCGAAATATCTCCGCGAAAACTTGGATGAATTTGCTGTGGATGGAATGGCTGTTGATTTGGGCTCAATCTACAATACAGGTTGGAATAACACTACTATCGGAATGGCTCTGAAAAATTTTGGTCCAAATTTGAAATATGAACTCGATAACGATAATGATGGAAGTTTAGATGAAGACCCATTTGACCTTTTGGACAACGATGGTGATGGTTTGATTGACGAAGATAGAGAAGAGGTAGGATTTAAAATTCCACTTACTTTTTCGCTAGGTGTTGCCAGCGAACTTTATCGTGAAGATGGACAAATTCTCTTAGTTTCTGCACAATTGGATAATTGTGTTGACAGAAAAGAAACTTATAATGTTGGAATGGAATATGCGTTAAATACTTTTAAAATAAGATCTGGATATCAATTTAATTACGATGCGGCTGGAGTTTCTGCCGGTTTCGGTTGGACAATTCCAACAAGTTTTGCCATCGTTGATATAGATTATGCCTATACGTATATGGGCGATTTGGCGGAGAGTTTTATTAAAACTCCCCAAAGATTATCATTAAAAATGAGATTCTAAAAAAAGACAAAAAAACTAAAAAAAAGGAGGAAAGATGAAAAAGTTTTTTGTTTTGTTAGTATTGGTGATGTTTGCAGTGAGTATGTTTGGTGAATTAATGCAACCGAACAACAATAAGACTGCACTCGTAAGGGAAAACGCAAAAGAAACCCGATTGGTTAGGAAAAGTGTTGCTCAACGTGAGGTGCCTGAATATGAATTTCAAGTAGATCCAACTAATTTGATGGCTACTTATTATGATTATATGCCAGGTAGTTACAATTCACTTCCTGTTGCTGTTCAGCCAGATGAATTTGGTGGTGTTTACATGATATTCCACGCACGTGAAACTACTACTGTAAACCGCCGTGAGTATTATGCTTATGTTGATGCAAGTGGAGCAGTTACAAATGTTGGAACAATTAGTACCAACGATATTTGGGAAGGTTATGGCGGTATTGATACAGATCCAGGTAATGGTGACCCCATTGCCAGTTGGCACTGGACTCCAACTGGTGGAATGTTCGAAGCTTGTGCTTCTTACGACCTTTTCCACTTTGGCACACCGGGATTTTGGGTAGAAAATTGGACTGTAATTGATAACACAAACGATTGGGCTCCAGATGAATTTATCTGGCCTTATGTTCACATTGCACGCTCACCTGAGGCAGGACATTACAGAGTTTACATTCAGGGAAATAATGCGACTAGCTCAACTGGTGGGCAAGCAAGTCCTTCCGAAAATGTACTTTTAGCTTATGCAGATTTTGAAGAGATGGATTTCAATATGCAATCTC